>DAOVCF010000124.1 GCA_030670165.1 Candidatus Stahliibacteriota bacterium
TGAGGGGACGATAGTCTTCGGTGAGGGTCTCGTAAAATGCGGCAAGACCTCAAAACTCTCAGGTCTGAGGGCGGTCAGGGAGATACTAGGGTGGCGCCGCGGCAAGTTCGTCTTCGATACCGAGGAAAGGGTTGAGCTCGGCGAGGAGACGCGAATAGATTTACCCATCCAGCAGTTCATCCTGGGGCTCTCCGCCGAGATGGACGAATCCAAAGATCTTATGGATAAGGTCGGTGGCCCTGATCGCCGTTTGATGCTTGTGCCGTTGGCTCCGCAGGGTAAACCCGTTACACTTTCGCCTACCCAGTGGCAGGTTGTGGTTCACGTGGGGGATGCCCCGACTTTAAGGGAGCTTCAAGCCAGGTTGGCCCTATCCGAGCGCGATCTGTTGCGCGTGCTCGTGGATCTGCGTGACCGCGGGCTCCTCACGATCGAATAATTTATGCTCCTTTTCGCTTTTGGCGAAAAGATCGCAGAGAAAAGGAAAGGCCAGCTTCCTCTCTTTTGCCTTGACAACATGAAATAAAGGAGTAGGATTTCACTAACAAGGAGGACGTAATGTCAAAAAAGCTAGTCTTTTGCCTTGCCCTTTTAACGATGGGGTTGTGGGTTTTGGGTTGTATGCCGCCGCCATTCTACGGTACAGCAAAGATAGAGCCAGGTTTCCATTGGGATGCGGGAGTGGCCGGAGGGGGCGGTAAAGTGTTGTCTTATAGGGAGGAGTGGGTAGAGGGTCTAGGAGGCGGTGTTAGTACTGAACTTCGTTACGGTTTCAATAAGTATGTTCAGTGGCACACACGTGTCGGTGTAGACACTTATATTGGAGGTCCTCCGGTTGTTCCTCGAATCGGAATAGGAATACAAACGGCCCTCCCGCTAGAAGTGGTGACCCCAGCGTTTAGATTAGAGGCTGCTGGTATCTGGCCGGTGACGATTACCCCAGCCCTTCTTTTAGGGGTAGGAAGATTAGGGATAGGAAGAAATGAAACCGCTACCCTGGGATTTCGTCTTCATTATTGGCTGGGCGAGTATATCTATCTTAGTGCTGGTGAGCTTTTTGTAACGATCCATCTAATGCCTCGTTGGAGTGTTTTCGTGAGCGGTGCCAAAGGTGTCGATTCACAGTGGATTACACTGGGCGTAGGGTATAAGATAAAGTAATCTTGTGCTCCTTTTTGCCTTTGGCGAAAAGATCGCAGAGAAAAGGAAAGGCCAGCCTTGCGGCTGGCCTCTAAGGTTCTATCTTACCCTTTAGCGGATCAGCATCATCTTCTTGGTTGTTGAGTAGCTTCCTGCCTGGAACCGGTAGAAGTAGACGCCGGTAGGAACCTTTAGACCTTTCTCATCCAGTCCATTCCAAGAAACAGTATATGAGCCTGCTTTTTTATGTTCTGCTACAAGGCTCTTTATCCTCTCACCGGATACCGTGTAGACTTCAATGCTAACCCAACCTTCTCGAGGTAGCTCGTAGGAGATTCTGGTCATCGTTCCAAAGGGATTGGGTTCGTTCTGAACCAAGGCGTAGGCTGATGGGATGTCAGTGGGTACTTTCTCTATGATCCCGGAATAGGGAGGGACGTCGAAAATGGCTGAATCTCCTGGATTGAGGTCTACAGGGTCACCTGGTACTGGTTGCCAATCAGCCGCAAGATCCCATGTAAGGGAATCGAGTGGAATCCAGGCGCCGCTCTCATCCAGCACCGCCTCGTTGGTGAAGCGGGTAACTACATCCTGGAGGGCATGGAACTTGGAGTCTAAGGGAATCACTGTATAGCGAACGAGAGCGGCTGAACCGTCCATTGTCCAGGCCCACTGCCGATTAATCCGCACAGGTTTCGGATAGGTTTTGGAGAGTCGGATTATATCCCTTACAGTGTCTCCAACTACCCGCCAGAACTGCCAGGGCACAGGGATCTGGTTGAGTTTGATGATCTGAGTCCAATAGGCTTGTACGCCTGTGACTCCTACCTTAGGGTCGACCTTTAAGCCGAAATGTCTGGTCTGGCAATGTTTGATAGGGTTGATTCGGTCTATCCAGGTTACCTCAACGCCGCCTGGCTGGTTTGGGAAGGTGCCTGGCGGGAAGTTGGCGATGCGCGGTGGGTTTCCCCAAGAGTTCTCACCAGTATACCAGTTCCAGATATCAGCGGTGTCGATTTCACCAAAGAAATCGAGTTCCAAATTGTCATAGGGTTCGTCATCGTTGTTGTGGACGTCGAAGTTGCTCAAGGTGCCTGTGATCTCCGGTTGTTGTTGCGCGGACCAGTAGAGAGTCGCTTCGTTGGTGAAGCGGGTGATGATAGTTTGAGGGTCTTTGGCTAAGGCCACGGTATAGCGGACCAAAACCGCTGAATCACTGGGGTTCACTTCAATATCGAGAAGGATCGATTCGCCTGGATCGAGAGTTACTGGATCACCACGGACCGGCATCCAAGGAGCCTCCAAATCCCAGTTGAGAGAGTCGAGTGGCACCGTGATGGGGAGTGTAGCATATTCACGACTGATGATGACCGAACCTTGATCGAAGGTCATAGAGAGCGTGATGATGTCCGTAACGACAGATTCCGTGACCTGCCAGAACTGCCAGGGCACCGGGATCTGCTTTACCTTTTTTATCTTGGTCCAGTAGGCCTGAACCCCGGGCGGCTGCACTTCTGGTTTTATCCGAAGCCCGAAATGCTTGGTCTGACAGTATACAATAGGGTTGATCCGATCAAACCAGGTGACCTCTAACCCGCCCGGCAGACCAGGGAACGTTCCAGGCGGGAATGGATTCAGCCTGGGCGGGGTTCCCCAGCCGTGATAGAAGCCGATGACATCTGTTGTATCAATCTCGCCAAAGAAATCCAGCTCCAGATTGTCAACGGTGTCCTGCGTGTTGTTATGGGCATCGAAGTTGCTCAAGGTGCCCCATATCTGTGCCTGAGCCTGGGGGACCAGTGCCATTGACACCGCGAGGGTTGCACCTATCAAGAACTTCTTCATGTCTCCTCCTTGCGGTTTACAGTTTTTGAGTTATTTTTTGTTGTGGCTTGCCTCCTTTCTATCTATTTGCCATTCGTCCTCCTTTCTTCTCCCTTTGAGTCAGCTCCCTGCGGAAGATAATATCCTCAAATTGGAATCTGTCAAGAGGGCTAGGAAATCCCCCCTTTATCCTTCGGATAAAGGATCGGAGAAAAAAGCGAAGTCAGCCTTACGGTTGGCCTTTTGTTTGCTTCAAGCGTGTCAATTGTCGGGGTCCCCGACCGAGACGCGAAGCGTATCGATTGGGGTGATCCTATCTTTCCAGATACCCCTTGGTGAAGACGTTTGTCGGTATCGAAATTCCAATCTGGATATCGGTAATCACGAACTCCGACCAGGTATTCTTCCTTAACTTGTTTTCCATGCGTATCCGTGTGGGGTAGTTCCTGCCGCTGACGCGCTTGAACTCCAAGATCTCGACGTCCTTCATCAGCCTGCCGCTGCGGGAAAAGTACTCCGATTTGATTGGGATAAAGCTCTGCTTACCCACCCACAGCTTCTGGGTGTAGTAGGAGCCTTCTGCGCCTTCCTTTAACGAAAGCTTGAGCACGTAGCAATTCTCCTCGCCTATCTTTTCTTCGCCTTCAAGCACCGCATCGTAGCTTTCTGAAAGCTCTTCGTTGGATACAGCATCCTCATATGAAAAATCCGAGCCCATCAATGACTGCCTGAGCGCATGTCCTGCAATTTTTGTGGCCTTGCCCACGTTTGGCAGGTACATCCAGAACTCGTCTGCAAGCTTCAGGAACCTGGTGCCCTTGTCTCTTGAGGGCGAGGTGAACTCCATGTAGGCTTTGTCTTCTCCCTTGGAATAGCCTTTGAACTCCTTGGTTCTTACAGAGCCGGAGATGCTGATTTTAAGCTCGGCTGAAAACTTCATGGACGAGGCCACCATGTTTCGATCCACCTTGTCCAGTATCTCTGAGGCGGTAATCGCGGGCAGCGAGGTGGCGAGAAGTGCTATCCCCAAAATTGAAATCGTAAGTCTTTTCATCTTTTCTCCCTGTAGTGACACGGCATGCCGTGCCACTACCTTCTGTGAACTCTGTTGTTTATTAGTCATTCGATTTCCTAAACCCGTCTCAACGCCTCGGCAGGATGAACTTTGGTTCCCTGTCGGGCCGGGTACAGGGCGGTAAACGTTGCGATGAACCAGCCGAACAGGGAGCATGCCAAGACAACACCTGGGGTAAGGTTAACCGGGATAATGGGATTAAAGTATATGGAGGATCCCATGTCTTGACTTGACAGGGAGGAGAAGTTTACCTGTGGTACAACCAGAGCAAGAACCACTCCCAGCACCGCCCCGATGAGAGCGCCAAACAAGCCGATCATCGAAGCCTCGGCAGTCAAGAGCCACAAGATGCGGTTGCCCCGCATGCCCATGGCCTTGAGGATGCCTATCTCCTTGATGCGCTCGAATACGGCCATGAGCATGGTGTTGATGATGGTGGCCGAGGCAATCAAGAGGATAATGGCGTATATCACCCAGTATACACGTGTTATCATCGTCAACATACCCAGGATATTGTCCTGCTGCCAGGGCACGAACTTAAGGCCCATGTCATCACCTGCTTCTTCCTGCCAACGAGATGCAACCTTCTCGGAGTTATCCTTTGTATCCAGGAGCACCAGAACCTCGGCGGCCCTGCCTTTAAGATCAAGCAGTTGCTGGGCTGCGGCAAGGGGGATGTAGAAGGCGTTGTCGTCAAGATTTGCCTGGCCCAGTTTAACGATTCCCTTAACGGTGAGATTCATACCCGAGGGCGAGCCGTATGCGGTAGAGGTAATGATCACTAATGAATCGCCTACTTTAAATCCAAGCTCCTCGGCCAGTCCCTTGCCGATCAGAATGGCATTATCGTTAGCCTCAAGATAAGAGCCTTTCACCAGGTAGTTCTCTGCCGATAAATCGAGGAACAGCTTTTCACGCTCGACATCTATTGCGGTTCCGAACGCAGGTTTTGAGCGCTCATCCCTGGAAAGAAGAACACCGAACGGTATGCGGTAGGTGTAGGCTTTCACCTCAGGGGTTGCTTCAACCATTTCTTCCAGTTCCGGTGTTATGTATAAGGCTTCCTCGAGGGGTGAGAGCTTTTCGCGTCTCAGGTACTCAGGTGTTACTATGCGAACGTGGCCGGACTTGATGCGCGCGGTGTTCTCTATCATGTTGTCAATCATGCCGGTAATGAATCCCTGGGCATAGATGATGAGCGCGACCGCAATAATGATGCCCAGAGCGGTCAACATGGAGCGGCGCTTGTTCCTTAACACGTTTCTGAAAGCCATCTTAAAAAGCATCATATCCTCCTTACGTACTGCGAAGCGCTTCTGAGGGTTCTATTTTGGTTGCCTTGCGTGCGGGGATCAAAGTGATCACCGTGGAAATAATCCAGCCCAAAAAGAAGGTGAACGCCATGTAGCCGAAGTTGTACTCGCCTCTGTAATGGAGATCTAAGGGCATGGGTATCTCGAAATCGCCCATCAAAGAGTTAAAATCCATGCCGACCTCGGTCATGTATGTCACGACTCCAAGACCCAGTATCACTCCGAACAGGCCGCCAAAAAAGCCGATGATCGAGCCTTCGGCAAGCATCATCCACCGGATGTTTCCCTTTGAGAATCCCATGGCCCGCATGGTGCCCAGTTCGGGTATCCGTTCGTAGATGGACAACAGCATGGTGTTGACGATTCCCACGAGCGCGATGACGATAACTATGAATGCTATGAAGAATCCCACCGATTGCTTCTGACCGGCAATCTCAAACAGTCCGGCGTTTAAGTCGTACCAGGTGTAGAGTTCAAAATCTGCGCCCAGGTCTTTACCGATCTTTGAGCCCAGGACGTTCAGTCGTTCGGTATCTCTTGGCTTACCCTTGACGTGCAGGTTTATCTCTGATGCCGCGCCAGGAGCCTCCAGAATTGTCTGGGCATCGG
>DAOVCF010000201.1 GCA_030670165.1 Candidatus Stahliibacteriota bacterium
CCCCAGAGCGAAGAGTACGATCGCTCCGAGTGCAACAACCCGTTTCATAGTCTCCTCCTTTTATAGGTTGATTGCTTTTTACACTAAAGAATTATAGTCAATTTTATACCCTTGTCAAGCCTCGCTTGACATAAAGCTTGCCCTGCCTATTCTTAGTCCTCATGAAAGAGTGCTTCCCGAGTATCAACGCCGGAGATGAGCGGATAAGCTATCAGAAGACCGGTTCGGGCCCGCCAATGATCTGCGTGCACGGCTGGGCCGGGTACGAACGGACGTTCGATGCCATCCTGCCCTGGTTCAACCCCCACTTTGAGGTCTATCAGCTGGCATGGCCAGGCTACGGTTCGGCTCCTTTGCGAAAGGGCGGATACACACTGGACGACATGGTCAGATGGGTAGATACCTTCAGGGAACACTTTGGGTTCCGTAAAATCTACCTGATGGGTAACTGCATCGGGGCCAACGTCGCGCTCGAGTATGCCTACCAGCACCCGGACAGATTGAAATGTCTCATCCTCAACGAACCGCACGGCTTCATGCCCTTCTATTTCTATCTGCTGATCTACCCGGTAATCGGGGATGTTCTACTGAGATTGCTCTTCAAGACATCTCCGGGCCGTGCTATAATTATGCGTATGTTTCCGCTGGAGGAAGAGGAAGGCACAGGCTACACCGCCAGGCGTCTGGCCGCAGTTCCCACCCCTTCGATGTCCGCGTTCCTGCATGCGATGTATCTATATACACGCTTCACCAATCCCTACGCCAGACCCAAGGTAAAGGTGCCGACCATATTTCCCATGCCTCAGAAGACGTTCGGACAGGTCGCGGCCTTCGAAAGGCTATACGGGCGCTGTTTTGAAGACCTGAAGATCCTAAAGGTCGAGGGTGCGGTTCACAACCCGGTGGTGGAAGACCCGGAAACCTTTGCCAAGGCGGTGCTTCCCCAGTTAGGTATCAAGGGTTGAGATAAAACAAGCGATGGAAGTCTTTTAGTACCCTCGCAACTAATCTGGATACGTACGAGGATTTTAATCCTCCCCTCGCCCTTCGGGGCGAAAGATCGGAGTTTCATATGGAAGTCAACCTTTATGATCGGCTCTCCGCTTTTGTCCTGCGATCTTTTCACCGAAAGCGAAAAGGAGCAATCGATAGTCTTGACAAAACGGAAAGGTTGGGGATACTCTTACGGAGACTACAGGGTGTATGAATAGAATCACACGTGATGAGGCACGAGCCCTAGCCGCGGAGTTGGGGCTGGATGAAGAGCTCAGGGTTCATGCGGAAAGTGTAGCCAACCGCGCCGAGACCGTATGTGAGATCCTTGAAGGAGCCGGACACAAGATAGATACGGAGATTGTGGTTGTGGCGGCTCTGCTTCACGACCTTGGACGCACCCGTGCCCACGGCTTGAATCACGCGGCGGTAAGTGCAGAGATCCTTCTAAAACGAGGACTCAAGAAGACGGCTGAGATAGTGAAGGTCCACGCCCTGCCGCAAACGGGAAAACTCAGCCTGGAAGCCAAGGTACTCATCTACGCCGATACCACTACCGGGCCGGACGGCGAACCTATTGATCCCATGAAAAAGCTCGAGTTCCTGCGCAGATTGGGGGATGAGTGGGTAAACGAGGAGGAAAAACTCCTTGCCAAGGAAGCCTACGAGGTCAAGCGCCGCGTGGTTTCGGAGATAGACGCTCTCATCAAACGCGCCATGGCCGCCTCCTGAACCGAACCACATCCCATCATTCAACCGAAGTCAGCAGTAACTGTATTCCTGACGCTCATCGTATCTTTACATGATCAGCTTGACAGAATCCCCCTGCAAGCTATAATCTTTTAAGTAAACGCTTAAATAGTAAGAAGGATGCGCAGGATAGTTTTGGAAGAGCGCGCCCGGATATTACGCGCGCTCGGCACTGAGAGCCGGATGCAGATAATAGAACTCCTGAAGTCAGGGCCGCTTGAGGTAGGCGCAATAGCACTAAGGCTGGAGATAAGCCAGAGTGCGGTGTCCCAGCACCTGAAGGTACTTAAGAGAATGCATCTCGTCTCGGACGAGCGCCGAGGCTACTTCATTCACTACTCGATCAACCCACGTGAGTTTGTCATGCTTGAGGAGATGATGCGGGCGGTGTGTCGTGTCTCGTCCGAGCGATCGCTTCGTCTTATGCGTCGCGAGCGGCTACTTGCGCTTCGCGATCAGCTCAAGGCGGAGCTTGAGCGAGTACAACAGGTGCTTTCCATGTTGGAAGAGGAGGAAGAAGCCTAGAATGTAGCACAGGCTCTCCAGCCTGTGCCTTTGATTCACACATTCGTCATCGCCAGGGAGCCGTAGGCGACCGCGGCGATCTCAATATGAGATTACTCCTTTGCCGTCGTCGCTTCGCGTGCCACGCAAGTCTTCGCCTTGCTCGCAATGACACCAAGTGTCTTCATGTGGAGTGCAATAACCTTGACCATCGGTCAAGGTTGGGTATCATCCACTCATGGAAGTAATCCTCGCCGGTTTCAACCTGGATACCGCGATCATAAAAGAACTCAATGAGGGCAA
>DAOVCF010000044.1 GCA_030670165.1 Candidatus Stahliibacteriota bacterium
CCCTGGTGGGAGGGGATAGAGGGGAAGGGGAGACTATAAGTCTCACCCCAACCCTTCCTTCGTCAAGGGGGAAGAGCGATACTCCTTCAATAGAATTATCTCTGTTCAAAAGTCTGTTCGGACCCAAAAGCGCAGACAGGAGTGTCTGCGCTACATTGTAGTTCTTGACATGCGGCGAATGAAGGATAGACTGACCCTTGATTATGAGAAGAGTCACGGTATGCGGATTGCTTTTCGCCGCAGGATACCTCTGGGCGGCCCAAACCGGGATGGTTTCCGGTTTCGTGCGCGAGGCCTCCTCGGGTGAGTTTTTGGCCTACGCCAGCGTTTATCTTGCCGATAAAAGCATTGGCACCGCTACCAACAAGCAGGGCTACTACGTGCTTGTTGATGTTCCTGAGGGCAAACACACTATTATCGTTTCGATGATAGGTTATCGGGAGGAGCGGTTAGAGGTAGACGTCAGAGCCGGTAAGCGACTGCGCCGCGATTTCTACCTTAAACCACAGCCCCTGGGCATGGAGCCTGTCGAGGTGACCGCGGAGCGCGCGCGGTTCGAGCACGAGGTTGACGTGGGGATAAGGCACGTTGAACTCAGCGAACTCAAGCAGATACCGGGATTTGTGGAGCAGGATCTATTCCGCTCACTCGAGATGCTGCCCGGGGTGGTGTCGGTCTCCGATTTTACCTCTGCCCTTTACATCCGCGGCGGCACCATGGATCAGAACCTTATCCTTCTCGACGGGGTAACCGTTTACAACCCCTATCATCTTCTTGGCTTCTTTTCTACCTTCATCCTCGAATCACTCAAGGGAGCGGAATTATATACAGGCGGATTCCCTGCCCGCTACGGCGGAGCGATTTCCTCGGTCCTCGACGTGGAGATGAAGGCGGGCAACAGTGAACGGATAGCCGCCTCAGGTGAGATAGGGCTTTTGACCTCCAAGCTTGTCGTAGAGGGGCCGCTACCCTGGGGTGCCAAAGGTTCCTGGCTTGTTGCAGGACGAAGGACTTACATAGATGCCATCACCTGGGTTATAGACAAGTTGTTTGGATCTGAGGAGCTTCCTTTGTATCTCCCTTATCACTTCTACGATCTTCAGGCCAAGGTGAACTGGGACGCCAGCGAACGATCCCGGTTTACCGTCTCTGGATTTTTTGGCGATGATGTGCTGACATTGAAAGGGGCTGAAGAGGAAGGGTATGAGGAGGAAGGGGTAACGGATTTAGATTTCCGTTGGGGGAATGGGACCTTAGGGCTGCGCTGGCGTTACCTTTTCACCCCACAGCTTTTTTCCGTTCTCGGATTCAATGCTACTCGCTACCGGGTTGACAGTAAGGTAGTTGAGAGAAACGGCGAGGAGTATTATTATGGGCTTCGCAGCGGTATCGGCGAGTTGGGGCTGCAATGGGGGCTCAGCTGGTTCACCGCACCAGAACATGTTTTAGAGTTCGGGTTGGAGGGCAAGGTCATTGAGACCTCTAGCATTCAAGAGGAGACGGATACCGTGTTCTATGATCTGCGGGACACCTTCTGGCTTGCCGCCGCATATGTGCAGGACAAGTGGGAGCCTACCCCTTTCTGGGTGATAGAAACCGGCCTGAGGGGTGAGTACTTCTCTAAAGGGGATTACTGGAGGGTTTCTCCACGGTTAGGCATAAAGCGCCGGATCACTGCCGACTGGGCGATAAAGGCCGGGGCTGGGCTTTACTACCAATACCTTTGCGTTCCCTTACCCCGCGAGGAGATGATGCTTAAGATCCCTGTCCAGTTCGTCCAGCAGTGGATGCCGGCTGATGAGAACTACCCGCCGCTTCACTCCATACTCGCTACCCTGGGCACAGAGCACCTCTTTCCAAAGGATATGAGTCTTTCGTTGGAGGCCTACTTTAAGGATATACGAAATATACGCGAGGCCACCTGGTTTGGCGGGGAAGGAATCACCACAGACACCGGTGACGTTTCCCTTGGGCAAGGCTACTCATACGGTGCGGAGGTTTTCCTCAAGCGCGGCTCGGCCTGGCTTGGCTACTCCTACTCGGTTACCAGGTATCGTTTTGAGGACGGCGACTGGTTCTATCCTCTACACGACTCGCGCCACAACCTCAACATCTGTCTTGCACTGCCTCTTGGCAAGGGCTGGAACTTTACCACGGCGTGGGTATTCTCATCCGGCTTTCCCTTTACCGGGCAGATAGGCTGGTATCAGCACGTTAATGAAGAGGGAGAGATTGACTGGATGCTTATCTCCGGCAGACGGGGCGAGGTGCGCTACCCGCCATACCACCGACTCGATGCAGGCTTCACCAAATCCTTCAAGCTCTTCAAACGTTTCGATGCCGAGTTCTACGTGCAGGTCTTAAACGTCTACGCCAGGCGCAACGTACTCTTCTACGAATATGAGATCGACGCAGATGGCATTACCAACCGAGAAGCACAGTACATGCTGCCAATCCCAGTCCCCAGTCTTGGCATAAGGGCGAGGTTATGATGAAGTTCCGTAAATTCTTTATGTTATCGGCTTTCCTTACGATCTTCTCCCTTTCTTGTGGGGTGACCCCTGAAGAGTACGAAGGGGAACCCAATATCTGTGCCATATTAACTACTGACTCATTTGCCCAAGTGATGGTGGGTCGTACTGCTGCGATTAATGATACCGTGAGGGTAAAAATCATTATTGACACCTCCTGGGATATCGAGGATGAGGATACAATATACTATGTGGATACGATTACAGTTCCCCTCTGGAACGGGGTCAGCGGGGCTGAAGTTAGTCTCAAGCATGGTGAAGAAAGCTTCAGTCTTACCGAGGATTCAACCGGTTATTACTCCGATTCTATCCAATCATCCCCCGGCCAGACCTGGGAGCTTGAGGTTATCTATCCCACAGGCGAAGAGATTTCAGCGCAGACCACAATTCCTGGAAGTTTCGAGATAACGGGATTTCAGACCGACACCGTGTCCAATACCGATACCCTGGCGTGGAGCAAGTCCAGCGATGCCGCAGGTTATCTGGTGAAGGCATTTGTCTGGGTCTCGTTGGAGGATGAGGACGCAGATACAGTTTACATAGATTCCGCTTTCACCTATCCGGAGTTGTTGCCCGGTGATAGTTACTCGATACCTCTGGAGGAACTTGATTTGTGGGGCGACTCCCTTTGGTTCTGGGTAGCTGCTCTGGATACCAACGCTTATGACTACCGGTATTATGGAGAAGATCACTGGGATCCTGACATCCGCGTGGAAGACTACATGCACATCGAAGGTGCTTGGGGCGTGTTCGGCTCACAGACGGTGGTGCAATCAAAGAGCTACGTCCTCTCTGAATTGTAATCCACTCTACAGTCGGTTCACGACTTCGCGGCGACCCCGGAACGGCCAAAGGCCGCCTGCGATCTTTTGTCCTTCGAACAAGAGGTGCTCAAAGGAATTCCATAAGCCTCGTAAAGCCTTGACGACAGCAAGGTGGACAAGTCAAAAGAAGGCGATGGACGGCTCGATCCTGGTCGAATTCGTTAATCCATTGGGTGCAGAGACTTTCAAGTATTACTCTTCCCTTTCCTTTTTGATTGCCTCGTGCATCTGGGCCAGGCGTTTTTGCACCTTTGCGAAGAGGTCTTTGGCAGGCAGGCCTGAGAGTATCTCAATCCCCTCCTCGATATTGGATACCGCGTAGATGTGGAACTTACCTTCGCTTACCGCATCACGCACGTCATCACGCAGCATGAGGTTGGGAAGGTTCGATGCAGGAATCATCACCCCCTGCTTGCCGGTAAGCCCCTTGGAGTTGCACAAGTGGAAGAACCCCTCGATTTTCTGGTTGGCCCCGCCTATGGGCTGCACTATGCCGAACTGGTTCACCGACCCGGTTACGGCCACAGACTGGGTCAAGGGCACCCGGGCCAGGCTTGAGAGCAGCGCGTAAAGCTCGGCACTCGATGCACTGTCGCCTTCCACCTCGTCGTAGAGCTGCTCGAAGGTCAGGCTTGCCGAGAGGGGCAGCGGATGTTCGGCGGCGAACCTGGCGCCCAGAAAGCCAGTGATGATCAAAACACCCTTGTTATGGATGGGGCCGCTCATTCGGGTCTCGCGCTCGATCTGCAGCACGCCCTTGCGGCCGAGCCAGGCGCGGGCGGTGATTTTTACCGGCTTGCCGAACGAGTAGTCGCCCAGCGAGAGAACCGTGAGTCCGTTTATCTGGCCTACCTTTTCACCCTCCACGTCAATTAAGAGGGTTCCGCGCAGCATGAGGTTCTGGATTTTTTCTTCAATCATGCGGCTGCGGTAGATCTTTTCCTCAAGCGCCTTGGCCACGTGTTCTGCGCGCACCACCGGCGAGTTTGCGTCCATGGCCCAGAAGCTCGCTTCACTGGCAAGTTCGGCTATCTGCGAGAAGCGGGTGGAGAGTCGTTGCTGATCCTCTGCAAGACGGGAGCCGTGCTCGACAACTCGGGCCACCGCCTGCCTGGTAAACGAACGCAGGCCGTCGTATTTGCAGCGCGCCGAGATGAAACGGGCGTAGGCAAGCTCGTTCTCAGGTGTGCGCGGCATATCCACGTCGAAGTCCGCCCGGACCTTAAACAGCCGCCGGAAATCCTCGTCAAGCTCGTGAAGCAAACCGTAGATCCTTGGAGAACCTATGAGTATCACCTTGAAATCGATCGGGATAGGCGTGGGGCGCAGGGTCTCGATGATCGCACCTCTGACCTTTTCTGAGATGTTTTCGACCTTGGCCTCGTTTGAGCGAAGGGTGCGCTTTAGCGCGTCCCATGCAAAGGGTTCTGAGAGCAGCTCGCGCGCGGACAGGATCAGGTATCCGCCGTTGGCGCGGTGCACCGCACCCGGCTTGATCTTGGAGAAGTCGGTAACCATGTTGCCCGAGACGTTGCGGTACTCGATCGCACCGAACAGGTTGTAGTAGGTCGGATTGTCCTCGAAGATCACCGGTGCGCCCTTCAGATTGGAGTTGTCAACGAATACGTTTACCCGATACTGCTCAAGAAGCGCGCGAAGATGCGCTATCCGCTCCGGATCGTCGGTCTTCTTGAAGAAATCTATGTGGCGCACCACATCGCGCTTGACCCAGTTGAAGTAGCGGTTTATCCTGGCTTCGTCCTTGTGCTTCTCGATGAGGGGATCAAGAAGCAGCCCAAGGGTGTAGTAGGTCACCTTGCGGTCGTACTCGGTAAGGACATCAGTCTGTTCGGCCTCTATCCTATGCACCTCTGCAAGGATAGTCTCCATGACCTTGGTAATCTCCTGGCCTTTCTTCTGGATTTTCTCCTTTTCGGCATCGGGCAGCGCCTGGAACTCCTCCTGTTCAAGTGGTTTGCCTTCGCGAATCGGGATGGGTAAGAGGCCAGTGGGTCCCCTTTTTATAACGAAGCTGCGTTTTTGAGCCTCCTCTGAGAGTTTCTTGAACTTCTGCTCCTTGCGCTGCTCGAACGATGCGGTTGCCTTTGTGCGCTCCTCGGCATACTCCTTGCTTTCGAATACCTTGGGTATCTTCTCCCGGCAGTCCTTGATGAAGGAGTCCATCGAGGATGCCAAATCCTTCGCGGTGCCGGTTTTTAAGCCTATGGAGAGCGGTTCTGACGGTGTCTCGAAGTTGTATACGTATACCCAGTCGAGCGGTTTTTTTTCGTCGGCTGCGCGGCTGCGCACCAGCGACATCGTCGTCGTCATGCGGCCTGTGCCCAAAGGGCCTGACACGTAGCAGTTGAAGCCCGGGGTTCCGTGTGCCAGCGCAAATCTTATGGCGCGCACCCCGCGTTCCTGGCCTATCGTGCCGTGAAGGGGCTCGATGTGCTCGGTCGTTTCAAAGGGAAACCTCTCCGCATCCATCCTTGCCCGCAGGCCCTCCACGGGCACGCGCTTTTGCGCCCTCAAACTCTTTTTCCCCTTGGAAGGTGTAGATCTCTTTGCACTCATGAGATCAGTATAGTAATGGTTTGGGGGTTGTCAAACAGTTGTATGCTCCTTTTGGAGTTGTCCAAAAGATCACAGAAAAGTAACGTAGGGGCCGACCTAAAGGTCGGCTCCTACGTCTTGTCATTGCGAGCAAGCCAGAGGCTTACGTGGCACCCTCACCCCGACCCTCTCCCAAGGGGAGAGGGAGTAAATGGTTCTCCTCTCCCTCCGGGAGAGGAGTTAGTGGTGAGGGGAATAAAAATGAATCAGTGTACCACCAGCACCGGGCAGGTGGTCTGCTCGACCACGCGCATAGAGGTCGAGCCGAGGGCCTTGCGTCCGGCGGCGTCAAGACCGCGCGAACCCACGATCACAAGGTCGTAGCCCCGCTCCTGGACCAGCCTCAGTATGCCGTCCTCGGCCTTCTCGTCAAACAGAAGCTCGCGGAGAGGCTCTAACCCTGAGCCTTTAAAGAGGCTTGCAGCGGCATCGAGTATGCGCCTCCCGTCCTCCCTCAAACCCTCCCTTATCTCCGTCCGGAGGTCATCTGCATACATGGCAGGCACGTAGGCTGCGTACACAAGCGTAACCTCCGATTGCATGCAGCTTGCAATATCCCGCCCCTTCTGGGCCGCTCGCATCGCGTTGTTCGAACCGTCGGTGGCTATCAATATTTTCTTAAACAAACCTTATCCTCCTTCTCCTAAAAGTTGAAGTTAATTGCTATCGAGTCAACTAAACCACATTCCTTAAAGGTGATTATCTTTCCTTTTCCTGCGATCTTTTCTCCGCAGGAGAAAAGGAGCAACGAAGAACAGCCCCGCCCTGTATCTTGCTTTCCTTCATCGCCCGTAACACCTTGTTCGCATCCTCTAACGGAAACTCCGTAACTTCGGTTCTTACAGGTATCTTGCCCGCGTAGTCCAGAAGCTGTCGAACGTCCTCGTGCGTGGAGTTGGCAACCGAGCGCAGCGTTCTTTCCCAGTAGATCAGCTCGTAGGGGAAGCCGGGGATCGGGGTCATGGTGATGCCAGCCAGGGCGATGGTTCCGCCGGATCGAAGGTGTTTTAATGCCATGGGAACAAGCGGCCCTGCCGGGGCGAAGATTATGCCTGAATGGATGAGCTCCGGCGGTTTCTCCTCCGCGGTTCCTGTCCACTCCGCACCCAGCTTCTCGGCCAATTCACGGTTTGCAGGTGTCCTTGAGAATACGAACACCCGTATCCCAAGATACAGCGCCACCTGTATGGTTACGTGCGCGGAGTTGCCGAATCCGTAAAGGCCCAGTATTTGGCCGGGCTTCGCCTTTGATAAGACAAGCGCACGGTAGCCGATCACACCCCCGCACATCAAGGGCGCTGCCTGGGCATCCGCAATACCCTCGGGTAAGGGATAAGCCGAGTCCTCGGGAACAACCATATACTCGGCGTAGCCTCCATCGACATGGTAGCCTGTAAACCTCGCATCTGGACACAGATTCTCCCTTCCTTCCCTGCAGAAGGGGCACTCACCGCAGGTTTCGTAAAGCCAGGGCACGCCAACGCGCTCGCCTAAGCGTTCTCTGGATACCCCCTCGCCCACCTTGTCTATCCTGCCAACTATCTCGTGTCCTGGCACTATCGGTAACTTCGGCAGTTTGAGATCGCCCTCGACCGTGTGCAGGTCTGTATGGCACACCCCGCAGACCGATACCTTTACCCTTACCTGACCTTCACCGGGTTCCGGCATCCCCAGATCCACGAACTTCAAAGGCTCGGACTCAATCGGAGCTGGCTTAGAAAGTTGCATCGCTTTCATGAATCCTAAGATAATCCCTTTGCGCTCGAAGTCAAGTTTTTAACCCCTGCTATTCCGTCAGGGTTGACATTGGCATTCTTTATCCTAAAGTCAAGGCTATGGTTTGTCTGGTTTTGATCTCCATGATTTCTACAACCGACTCCCCGCGGGCTGAGTTCAGGGCAACGGCGCAGGAATGGAAAGCAGACGTCCTCAATCGATCAGGTCGTGATTAATCCTACCGAATCCTGGTACACCTACATCCTTCAGTGCGCCGATGGTTCGCTTTACACAGGGATCGCAAGGGACGTCATAAAGCGTTTGGCCGAGCACAATCAAGGCAAGGGCGCGCGTTACACCCGCAGCCGCCGTCCCTGTCTCTTGCGTTTCATGGAACGCCACGCCACCCGGTCCGGCGCGCAGAAGAGAGAGGCGGAGATCAAGAAACTCTCCCCGGAACAAAAGCGAGCGCTCATTAGAAGGTGTCCGATCCCGTAAGGTCTTTTAAAAAATCACTTCCTTGACAATCTGACGTTCGGGATTACTATTCTGAAAACCATTAAGTAGGAGGTACGATTATGAAAAGGATCGCTTTGATGGTTCTGGCAGGAGTCCTTGCACTCTCTGCCGTCCAGTGGGATATAGAGCAGATCACAGATGAGGCGGATCTGTGGAGCACTGATCCTATCCTTGTCCTCGATGCCCAGTGGCATCCGCACATACTCTTCACTCAGTGGAACGAGGAAGTTCACATAAAGGTTGCCTCTCACGATACCGATTTATGGGTCATAGATGAGGTGGCGACGGTGAGCGAGGATTTCATGCCTTATTACAGCATCGACGTTGATAGCGAGGGTAACACCTTGGTGGCTTACACCGACTGGGTAGAAATGGCTAATGCAGACATCTTTGTTGCCTCGGACGAAGAAGGTGAGTTTGTGTCAGTGAACGTTACTGACGATGAGCTCTTTCAGGCGGCACCGGTAATAAAGCTTGATCATGAAGATATCCCCCATATCATTTACGCTGAGGCTGTAACGCCGGAGGATGAGATCAAAATTTGCCACGGATGGGCAGATGCGGAAGGATTCCATAGCGAAGAGATTGTGGACAACATGTATCAAGACGACTATCTCGGCTATGATCTAGTGTTCGATCCACTCCACATTCCTCACGTCTTTTATATCGGGGATGACGACCATCTGTGGCACACTACTTCTGGTGAGCCGGCGTGGATACCGGAACAGCTGAACGAGCTTTCGAGCGAGTGGCCTTCAGCGGTAGCCGATCCCTTGGGTTCGTTCCACGTGGCCTACGATGTCGGTGGTTCGAGCATACACTACATCACCAATATGACCGGCGTGTGGCAGGATGAACTTGTCTCTGATCTCGGCGACCCGGAAGGCGGTAACGAAAGGCCCTCGCTTGCTCTTGAGATTGTATATGGGAGTTACTTAGGGATAGGCAACCCCCATGTAGTATGGCTGCGTCCCGACGAACTTTACTGGCCGCAAATCTGGTACGCCAGCAAGAAAACAGGGAGTTGGGCAGAAGAGATCGCGATCTCTAGTGGTTTTGACCAAGGGGCGGAGCCCGGTTACGGGCGCTATTTCGCGATAGACTCTGAAGGCTACGGACATCTCGTTTATTCTATGTACGATTACGGCACGGGATTCGACCAAATACTCTACGCCAAGAGCAAGGAGCCTTTGATTGGAGGGATTACCGAAAACCCTCCTCAGTCAACACCTCTCAGTCTAAAGGTTAGAGGTTCAACCATCCGCTTCAGCTTGCCGAATGCCTCTTCGATCCGCCTCGATCTTTACGACGCGGCGGGCCGCAGGGTTGAGTGTATCGCGTCAGGGAGTTATGCTGCTGGCAAGCACTCGATCCCAATCAACTCAGATGGACTCCCGACAGGGGTTTACTTCATCAGGATGGAGGCCGGGGGGCACTCGGCATGCGCTAAGTTTGCAGTTACGCACTGATCATCCGGGGATTGACAGACTAAGTTATTAGCTTATCCTATATAAGCAAACTCAACCAGAGGAGGTTGACAATGAGAAAGATAGCCTTGATCCTTTTGTCAGGGGTGCTTTTGCTCTCCGCCGTCGAGTGGGATATTGAGGAGATCCCCCCTGATCCTGACTGTTTCAACGTAGAACCTCTAATCGCGCTGGATAACCAAGGCCACCCCAGGGTGCTATTCGTTAAAGTGAACTTTGCGACCGAGGAGGCTGTCATAGAGGTGGCATCAAAGACAACCGGTGCATGGGTGATAAAGGATGTGGCGCCGCTTTTGGCTTTCTATAACTACAGCGTTGATGTGGATCAAGGGGGTAACACCTATGTGGCGTTTTCCGATTTGCCCAGTATAGAAGCCGAGCATTATGATATCTTCCTTGCCACAGATAAGACCGGCGAGTTCGTGGTACAGAACCTGACTGAAGGGGATATGAACTGGCAGTATATCCCCCTCGTTCAGGTGGATGGCTCCGGGAAAGTCCATCTTCTTTACTATGAGGAGACAGAGGCCGAGCTTTACCTGATCTACGGTTGGCTAGAGGGAGAGACCTTGAACAAGAAGATAGTCACCTCGAATGTAAGTTACGATGATTACCACTCCATAGACCTGGTACTTGAGCAAGACGGTACCCCCCACGCCTTTTACTTGGATGGGGATAATGACTATATCTGGCACGCTACACCGGAGGATGGACCCGCAGGCGACTGGGATCTTGAACAGGTAAATGAGCAAATGAGTTATGAGGTGACGGCAGCTATTGATAAATCAGGCTACTTCCACCTGTCCTACGATTATGCCTACGAACCCCTCTATTACATCACCAACAAAACCGGTTCGTGGATAGAGGAGACGGTGGCAGATGGTTCCACCGGAGGTAACGAGGAACCCTCCATTGCCATCGACCCCCAAGGTAATCCCCACATCGCTTGGTTACAGACTAACGTAAACTACTGGTACGATATCTGCTACGGCACGAAGACCGCTGGAGGATGGACAGAGGAACTGGTAACCAATACTCCTGCTGATGATGAATGGCCAGGGGTTGGTCACTTCTTCGCCATAGACAATGCAGGTTATGGACATCTCGTTTACACCTTTTACGATGAGTCTGAGGAGCAAGCTCACATGTACTACGTGAAGTCAGTGGATCCCCTTTCTACGGGAATAGCCGAGAGCTCTCCTCAGACACCCCATTTAGGTTTGGAGATTCGAGGATCATCAATCTACTTCAGCCTGCAGGAAACCTCCTCCCTCCGCCT
>DAOVCF010000006.1 GCA_030670165.1 Candidatus Stahliibacteriota bacterium
AATGACAATAAAGAAGTGCTTGCCCCGTCACCTTTACGTCCAACCCGGCATACATTCCTCGTGTCCAGCTTTCGGGTAACTTCTGACCAGTTTTTGACCAGCATAATTTCTTTGGCGTGTCCTACTTTTGTCCCCCTTTTGACCACCTTTTGACCAGCTTTTGTCCACCTTTTGACCAGCTTTTGGGGAGTTTTTTGGGAGGCATCTGGTGACGTGTTGGGTTCAAATATGAAGGGAAAGATGCGTCCCAAGGCTTGCCTTAAGCCCCAATCTGCGTAAACTTAAGGATGAAGAAACCCTTGCAGAAAGAGCCTTATTACATAACCACGCCTATCTACTACGTTAACGCCGAGCCGCACATCGGCCACACGTATACTACGGTGCTGGCCGACACGCTCGCGCGCTTCTGGCGCCTTTACGGCTGTGACACCTACTTTTTGACAGGCACCGACGAGCACGGCGACAAGATAATGCAGGCGGCCAAAGCTGAAGGTATCCAGACAAAAGAATACGTTGACCGCATCGCCGGGATGTTCCGCTCTACTTTTGAAGAGCTGGGTTTTACCTACAACCGGTTCATCCGGACGACTGACGCCGATCACATCAAGGTGGTGCAGGACATCCTGCAGAAGGTATACGATAAGGGCGACATCTACTTCGGTGAATACGGCGGCTACTACTGCGTAGGCTGCGAGAGATTTTATACGGAGAAGGAGATGGTGGACGGTCGCTGCCCTGATCATCAGACGCCTTTAGAGTACCGCTCGGAGCGCAATTACTTCTTCAAGATGAGTAAATATCAGAACTGGCTTATCAAATACATCAAACAGAACCCTTCCTTCATCGAGCCGGAGCGCCACCGCAACAAGGTTGCCTCGTTTCTTCAAGACCCGCTGGGTGATCTGTGCATATCCAGACCAAAGGAGCGGCTGTCCTGGGGCATCCCGCTGCCGTTCGATGCCAATTACGTCACCTACGTGTGGTTCGATGCACTGATTAACTACCTCACCGCAATCGGTTATCCTGACGGTGAAGATTTCAAGCGCTACTGGCCGGTATCCTATCACTTGATAGCCAAGGACATACTTGTTCCCCACGCCATCTACTGGCCTGCTATGCTCAAATCCATGGGGGCCGGACCGTATAAGGGGCTGAGGGTTCACGGCTACTGGCAGGTAGAGGCGGCGAAGATGTCGAAGTCGCTGGGTAACGTGGTGAGACCTTTGGATATGAAGCGCAAGTACGGGTTCGAGGCGTTCAGGTATTTCCTATTGAGGGAGATGAGCTTCGGGCTGGACTCTTCTTTCAGTGAGGAACTCCTGGTGGAGCGGATAAACTCCGACCTGGCCAACGATCTGGGCAATCTCGTATCCCGCATATTAGGCATGACCGAAAAGTATCAGGACGGAATCGTAAAGAAGATGGAAGGGTATGGAGGCAAGCTACCGGATGTGGCAGCCGACATTGCCGAGGAGCTGCTAAAGCTTATGGAGGGTTTCCGGTTACGAAAGGCTATCTTAAAGATATGGGAGCTTGTTACAGCTTCAAATGCGTTCGTGGAGGAGTCCGCACCGTGGGTGCTCGACAAGGAAGGCAAGACCGAGGAGCTGGCCGGTGTGCTTTACGCGTTGCTGGAGAGTTTAAGGTTGCTTTCGGTCTTCCTTGCCCCGTTCATGCCTGAGACGTGCGAGAAGTTGCGTGCCAAGCTGGGTCTTGATGCTCTGGATAATACCATCCACTACAAGGAGCTGGTCAAGTGGGGAAGGCTGAAGGACGGTACGAAGGTTACCAAGGGTGAGGCGCTCTTCCCCCGCGTTGAGTACTCTGCCGAAGAGTGCTCAGCAGAGTAACACATCCGAAGGGGAGTATAGTACATTTAGGGTAAACACGTCTCCAATCAGTCTTACTACTCTTATTGAGAAATGATCTCTATCTCTCCGACTTCACCGTCAGGGGTTACCAGATAGCATTCCGAAGGCTCTAACCACATTCCCCTTATGACTTTTTCTTTATTCGGATTGTCGTAAGTCTGTTCTGGAGCACCAGCTTTTGACGCCACTAAAGTCGGTTGTTCGACATAAACCCTAACTCCCCAACAAGCGTAATAATACACAAACCAGCCTCCACCACAATCGTAGTAACTTCGCGCATCACAGCCAGCTTCATCCCAACCTAAGTATGGAGCGCCGGTTGATTTATCCCAGATGCCGACGAAGAATTCTTTGCTTTGGAAAGTGTGACTCACGCTATGTTCATACCAGCCGATACCTTGGGAAGCTCCATCTTTAAGAGTAATCCAGTGACCATCTGGCCAGTAATAACCTCCACTCTGCTCGTAATCGTCGAAAGCATCGATGTCAAAACTGTACTGTGACTGGCCATGTATATAGATCCTTACTTTCGTGACTCTAGCAGTACTCCAGCCAGACGGCCTTGTGAATCTAACCATTAACCAGCCGTAGTCAACGCACCTCCTTCCAGTCTCGAAGCTTCCATCGTCATAGGAAAGCCATTGGCCTCTTTCAGTCGTAAACTGCCAGACATCGCCCGTAGTTGTTGCACCTTTATCATCCTTTGCCACAATCTTCCAGTAGTACGTGGTGTTATATTCGAGAGTGCCTGGATCATAGTTCGTAGTTGTGCGGTCAGATGCAACTAAAGGCGGACTTGATGATGTCCCAAAGTAGACATCGTAAGTTACCGGATCACCATCAGGGTCACCGCCAGTCCAGCTGAGGTTAACATCAAGAGGTTGATCAGTGGCACCATTGGCTGGAGAAGGATTGCCTGGGGCACTTGGCGGCTGGTTGTAATCCACAAATACAGTGACCACATCGGAGGTCCCTACGTTATCCGAAGGGTCATACGCCTTTGCAAAGACGGTATGCATGCTGCTGTCAGACACAGTGGTAGGATCCCATTCATATTCCCATGGAGATTCGGTATCAGAGTAACACATAGCTCCGTCAACATGGAATTCGACCTCAACCACTTCTTTGTTGTCATCGGCATCGGCTCGTATTATTACTGAATCTGAGATAGTCGCGTTATCGGGGGGATACGTAATGCTTACGGCGGGTGGTTCTTTATCGCAGCCTGTGGTTAGCATCAAACCAACCGCCGCTGCTACGACTAATGCTGCTTTTTTGTAGTTCATTTTGCCTCCTCTTCGGGGGTTTGTGCAATTCTCCTTTCTTTGCTTATATTGCAAAGAAATACATTGCTTCATAATACGCTTCTTCCCACAAGTGTCAAGGGGTTGATTTCTTTGTACTTTTTCTTGCAAAATGGCAACTATCTCCTGAACAATCTACCCCTATAGGATTGACAAGCCCTTCTTTCTTCAGTAGAATTATAGTCTAACTTTAAAGGAGAAGAATGCCTGTAACGAAAAGCGTATTGAAGAACGTGCGGCAGAACGCCAAGAGGCGAGCGGTAAACAAGACGCGCAAGTCTCGTCTTAAGACCGAGATCGCGAAGTTTACTGCAGCGGCCAAGAAGGATAAGGCAAAGCTCTATCCTGCGGTGCAGGCCATGATAGATAAAACCGCCCGCGAAGGCGTAATTCACCGCAACAAGGCCTCAAGACTTAAGGCAAAACTGGCAAGCCAGATAAAGTAGGCTTCCCCATCCATGTCTTGGGGGCGCGGGGAAAAAGAGATTGGCCGGGGTCACAGACCCCGGCCTCTTGTATTGTCAGAGTGATTTAGGATCGGTATTTGGGCCGGGCGAACACCATACGTCCCGCCGGGGTGTTCACCACTCCTTTGATTACAACCTCCAGGTAGCGGTTGATGTGCTCTGCGCCCTCCTCAACAACAACCTTTATCCCGTTGGAGAAGTAACCAACCCCCTCATCCTGTCCCTTTCCCTTCTTCACGATCCGCACCACGGTTTCGTCCCCAGGCTTGAAATGCGGCACGAAACGCTCGAATAGTGCGTCTATGTCAACCACCCGCATCCCTTTCCGGCGCAGCTTCTCAGCGTTGAGTTCCTTTGAGAGCTTGAGGAGCACCGCCTTCTTAGCCCGGGTTAAAGCAACTGCCTTCATACTTGAATCCAGATCAGAAGCAAACTCGATCTTAACGTCAGGACACTTACTTAATCGCTCTATACCTGAGGCTGTTTCATCATCCAGAGGAGAAACATAAACCTTCCCCCTTAAAAGCTGCATCTCGAACAAAGAAAACACACGTCCATCCACCAGTGCGTTTCGTTCGATTACGTATTTTTCTTTCCTTGCAAACATCGATCCTCCTTCACGAGTTTCGAATGTATTCGAGGGCCTCGCGAATCGATCTTACCCCGATAGTCTGGATACCCTTAAAGTCGCCTGAGTTGCGTTTCGGAATCAGAGCGGTGGTAAATCCCAGGCGCGCCGCCTCTTTGAGACGCAATTCGGCCTGGGCCACAGGCCGAACTTCTCCGCCAAGACCCGTCTCGCCGAAGATAACGAGATCGTTGGGAAGCTTGCGATCGGCAAGCGAGGAGGCTATAGCCAGCACTACCGCCAGGTCGCATGAGGGTTCCTCTATAAAGATACCGCCTACAACATTCAGGTAGGTGTCGAGGGAAAGAGCGGAGATGCCTCCTCTTCTGGCAAGTACGGCGAGAAGCATGGCAAATCGCTGGCGCGGGAAGCCGGTAGTGACCCTTTGGGGCGACGGGAAGGGTGTGGGAGCGGTAAGCCCCTGGACCTCGACCAAAAGAGGCCTTGTCCCTTCCATGACAACGGTCACAGCAGAACCCGGGGCGCGCTCTTCCTGGTCGGAAAGGAAGATAAACGATGGATTTTCGATATCCGCCAGGCCCTTGGCAGTCATCTCAAACAGTCCTATCTCGTTGGTTGAGCCGAATCGGTTCTTCACGGCCCTCAGGATGCGATACTGCTGAAACCTATCCCCCTCGAAGTAGAGCACCGTGTCTACGATGTGTTCCAGGGTTTTTGGCCCTGCCAGGGTCCCGAACTTTGTCACGTGACCTATGATTAACGTGATCACGTCCTCGGATTTTGCCAACCTCTGGAATCGTGCCGCACTCTCACGCACCTGACCAACACTTCCTGCGGCCCCAGCAAGAGCAGCCGTAGTCATGGCCTGAATGGAATCAACTACAAGGAAGCCGGGTTTAAGCTCTTGAGTTCTTTCCTCAATCGCCTCGGCTTCAGTCTCTGCCAAAAGATACAGGTTGTTTGTGCCGATCTCCAGACGCCGGGCCCGGAGTTTGAGCTGTGAAAGCGACTCCTCACCCGAGGCGTAAAGTACACGACCTGTGGATGAAAGCTGGGAAACCAATTGCATGGCAAGGGTCGATTTTCCTATCCCCGGGTCGCCACCCAGGAGTACAACCGATCCTGGAACAAAGCCTCCACCCAGAACCCTGTCCAGCTCAGGATGCGAGGTAGGGATGCGTGGCCTTGCCTCAAGCTCAACATCATCCAGCAGTACAGGTTGAGCTGCGGACTTGGCTGGCTTGCCAGCGCTTCGCTTTGTTGGCGCACGTTCCTCGGCAAAGGTGTTCCACTCGCCGCAGGACGGGCAGTGCCCGAGCCAGCGTGGGCTTTCATGCCCGCAGTTCTGGCAGACAAAGATCGACTCGCGTTTGCTCAAAATACCTTTACTTCTACGTTCAAGTAACGCTCAGGATGCTCTCTTATATCCTGAATCAAAACCTTCAGTTCCTCTGAGGCCTCTTTGAGGTTCACGTACACCGTATCATCCTCCATCAGCCTTCCCAAAGATCCTTCGCCGCGCTCAAGCTTCGTAAGGATAGAATCAAGACTCTGTGCGGCAGAGGCCAGATCGTCTATGGCTTCGCCTATCTCCTCACCGCGCTCGACCACAGGTTTGATACCACGTTTAGCCTCATCAAACAGATCAGTAATCCCCTCTTCAACAGCCGTCTGAATGCCCTCTATCTCCAGTTCGGAAAGCAGGGACTCTATCCGAATTAGCGTGCGTTGCAGGTGCTCCAGAGAGAAGTCATCTATATACATCCCTTTGAACACTATGTTCGTGTCCCTGGCCATGATGTCGGATTCACCTAAATCCACCTTAATATACTTTTCTCCAGTAAAGAGCGAACGGGTACGCATGGTAATACGGGAGTCTATTGGGATATCGATGTCTTCTTCGATGTTCAGGGTAAGCATTATATCATTTTTGCCGATCTCTACATCCGTCACCTTTCCCTTTACGACTCCGGCCACGTCCACCGGATCGCTCATGCGCAGTCCACCTACATCCTTGAGGCGCATCTTTACCTCGTAGGTTTTGCGTAACGACCAGTAATCCTTAAGCCAGCTGACACCGAAGAGTAGGATTAAGAGCCCGAAGAAAAGAAAGAGTCCTGCCGCTATCTCTTGACGGCGTTCATTATTCATAAAGTTCCTCCAATCGCGTGATACGACGCGGACGGCTCAAAGTATAGTTCTTTAGGAAGTAAATATCCTGTCCGGCGCGCCTGGCAAGTCCCATATCGTGAGTGACGATAAGGGATGTCACCTCCAGCTTTTCGCTGAGTTCAATAATGAGTTTTGTTATGCGCGTGATCATCGCAGGATCAAGGCCTGTGGTTGGCTCGTCGTAGAATATG
Source organism: Candidatus Stahliibacteriota bacterium (assembly GCA_030670165.1). Lineage (GTDB taxonomy): Bacteria > Hydrothermota > Tepidihabitantia > B3-TA06 > B3-TA06 > B3-TA06. Next base: position 6,595 of record DAOVCF010000006.1, read on the forward strand.
TAACGAGGCTCAGCCGCAATCGCCCGCGCGATGGCCACAAGCTTCTTCATTCCACCTGAAAGCTGTGCCGGATACTTACGCCTCACCTTTCTCTCAAGCCCCACCATCTCAAGCTTCTCGTCAATGATCCGATTCTGTTCCTCCCAAGGAAAGTTTTTACTGTCAAGGGCTAAAGCGATATTGTCGGCCACTGAAAGGGAATCCAGAAGCGCCGATCCCTGGAACACATAGCCTATCTTCTGGCGTATGCGGGTAAGCTTCCTTTTGAAGCGAGGTTTTACCATGAGGGGGGTTATGTCCATTTCGTCTATGAAGATCTTCCCGGTATCAGGAACAAGCAACCCGAGTATGCACTTGAGGAAGACGGTCTTGCCTGATCCGGACTTACCCAGTATGAACACCCTTCGACCGTCTTGCGCCTCAAAATCGATGCCCTCAAGCACCTTCTGCTGCGAGAAACACTTGGATAGCCCAGAGACCTTTATCATCTGAACATCCAGAACGCGACTATGAAATCGAGTATCATAATCAGGGCTGCGGAGGTGACAACGGAAGCGGTAACGGATTTACCAACACCTTCCGCGCCAAGCTCTGTCTGGAATCCGTAGTAGACCGAAATAGAACCCATAGCGAGTCCGAAGAAAGGGGTCTTAAGCAAGCCCCCAAGCACGTCGTTGAGAGTTGCATATCGTTTAAGACCAAATATGTATTGCGGTATTGGAACGTTGACGATCACCTTGGCCGAGACCGCGGCCGCGACAAGCGATATGAGATCGCTATAGATCACCAGTGCAGGCACCACAACAATGCTGGCAAGTATTATTGGCAAGGCGAGGTAGTGAACAGAGTTGATACCCATAGTTTCCAGGGCATCTATCTGCTCGGTGACCTTCATTGTGCCGATACGGGCGGTGATGTTCGAACCAACCCTGGCCACTACCAAGAGCGCGATCACCAATGGTGCAATCTCTATAAGGATGGTGCGACCGCCGGTAGCGCCTACGTAAAATTTAGGCACCCCGGCTTCTAACTGATACGATACCATAAGTGCCGTGACCATCCCTAGGAATATCGAGGCGAAAGAGATTACCGGCAGTGAAAGGAGACCAAGGGTGTAAACCTGCTTAAGTACAAGTTTGGGCCGACGAAGAACGTAGCCCATCCCACCGAAGGCACGCATGGTAAAAAGCACATACCGACCAAGCTGACGGACCACTAGAGGTCCTCCTCTGTCACTCTGTCTATCTCTTCGCCCAGCTCCTCTTCCACACGAGCGACGTAACTTTCGAAACGCATGATCGGTTTGCGGAAAACAAGATCCAACTCGCCCGTGGGACCGTTTCGTTGCTTTGCGATAATTATCTTCGCAGGACTGCCTGGATGCCCCTCCTCCAATTTAGGATTGTAGAACCCAGGTCTATGTATGAGTAGCACGAGATCAGCATCCTGCTCAATCGCTCCCGACTCTCTGAGGTCGGCGAGCTGGGGCCTTTTATCCTCGCGCATCTCAGGCCGACGTGAAAGCTGGGACAAGGCCACTACAGGAGCGTTGATCTCCTTGGCCAGGGCCTTGAGAGATCTACTGATCTCGGTTATCTCCTGTTGCCGGTTGCGCTGGGCTGCAAAACCGGCTGAGGCATCCATAAGCTGCATGTAATCTACAATCACCATCCCCAGCTCGCCTTCGGCGTGAAGCCTGCGGGCCTTGGCCTTGAGTTCCAGGATGGAAAGCGAGGGCGTGTCGTCTATGTAGACAGGAAGCTCGTTAAGCACCCCCATTACGTTGGAGAGTCTGGCATAATCCTCCATGCTCAATCTACCCGAACGCAACTTGGAAAGACTAACCTCCGCCTCCGAGCAAATGATTCGCTCCACCACCATCTCGGTGGTCATCTCAAGGCTAAATAGACCAACCTTTGTCCCTTCACGCTTGGACGCCTCCACCGCTATGTTGAGGGCGAGCGAAGATTTGCCCATAGAAGGACGTCCGGCGATAACCACAAGCTCGCCCCGTTGCAAACCGGAGGTCATGCTGTCAAGGTCAACGAATCCTGTAGGGACCCCGGTGACGTGACGTCCCTCCTGCTTTGCACGGTCGATAGCGCGCATGGCAGGGACCAGGAGTTCCTTGAGCGCCACGAACCCGCCGCGCAGCTTGGATTCCTTGATCTCGAAGATCAGATTCTCGGCCTTATCCAGCATCTCGTCCACAGGTTGTCTGGAGTCATATGCATCCTGAACGATCCGGGTGGCAATACCTATAAGTCGGCGCTGAACCCACTTCTCATACACTATGCGGGCGTGCTCCTCGACATGCGCAGGCGCCACCACGTTCTCGGCAAGGGAGGAGAGATACCCCAGCCCCCCAGCATCGGAAAGCTTCTTTTGCCGCTTGAGTTCCTCGCTTACGGTTACGAGATCGGCAGTCTCGTTGCGTCCGAAGAGCCCCTGCACTGCCTCGGCTATAAGCCGGTTCTTGCGGTCGTAGAAACACTCGGAGCGAAGGGTCCCGAACGCCTTGTACATCGCCTCCTGAGAGATAAGCATCGCTGCCAAAACCGCCGCCTCAGCCTCCGCTGCGTGGGGCGGAACGCGCAACCCATCTCCTGCTGAGGGCTCAGCCATGGCTTTCCTTACTCTGCAGTAGTTCGACGGTCACCTCAACCAGCCTTTCCGCCAGCTCTTCCTTGCTCGTGCGTGGAACCTCGACTCTTTTGCCGTCAGCATAGATAATCACAGCCTGGGTTTTTTCACTACCTATGGCCTCAGCCGGGTTGGCCACTATCGCGTCGAGATTCTTCTGATGGAGTTTTTCAACCGCTGACTGCTCCCAATCCTCGCCGGTCTCAACCGAGAACCCGATACGAACGGTTGATGAATCTGCAAATGCGGACAGAATGTCTGGGGTTCTTATAAGGGATAGGGTAAGTTCTGTCTCCTTCAGCTTGTAATCGGCGCTCGCCTTCGGTGCGTAGTCTCCGACCGCTGCCGCCATGAGCAATACGTCTGTAGAGGGCATAAGGGATGTAAGCTGCGAAAGCATCCGGGCCGCCGAGTTCACCCTGACGATCCGGATCCCACAGAGCAGTGGCACGCTCACCTGGCCTGCGAGGAGCGTCACCTCGGCTCCCACACGGGCGAAAGCCTGAGCGATCTGGACTCCCATCCTGCCGGATGAGCGGTTGGTAATGACCCTTACCGGATCGAGCTCCTCCTCTGTGCGACCACAGGTAACCACCACCCGTTTGCCTTTGAGCGCCGGATGCGCCCGCACCGCCCGCTCCGCGGCAAGCACTATCTCCTCGATCTCGGCCAATCTTCCCTTACCGACCATCCCGCAGGCAAGTTCGCCCTCGCCGGGTTCCACAAATCCTGCACCGCGCCCCTTAAGTATAGCTATATTCTCACGGGTCGCCGGATTCTGCCACATGCCGGCGTTCATGGCCGGTGCAAACATGAGGAGCTTTGGATCTGCTGCCAGAAGAAGGCTTGAAAGCAGATCGTCGGCCAGACCATGAGCAGCCTTGGCGATGATGTCAGCGGTTGCAGGAGCTATGAGTACAAGACGGGTGCCTTCAAGGAGTGAGATATGTGAAAGCGCTTCGCGCCGCGCCCACAGGTCATCGTAAACCCCTTCGGTGGTCAGCGACTCAAAGGTAACCCGGCCGATGAAGCGCTGTGCCGCTTCTGTGAGTACCACCGGGACCCGGAAACTCCTCCCCCTCAAAGCCCGCAGCACCAAAGGGGCTTTGTACGCGGCTATTGACCCGGTTACTCCAAGGAGAACTCTTTCGTTCATTCTTGCTTCTCTTCAGCCTCTCCACGCAGGGTGCGTGCCAGCCCCAAGCTATAGGGGTTTTCTACCACATCAATCCGTCCCTCTGCCACCTCCTCGATCAGGCGGCGTGCTTCCCTTGAGGCCATCGCCAGGAAGCGATACTTGTTTTCATAACGTTCCCAGATCTTCTCAAGAGAGATTTCTTGCATCAATCCTCCGTCAGTTTAATCTTTTTCGCTCGCGCAATGCGAGCGCGTTCCGCATCAAGGATAGCCCGAAGCAACCACAGGCTTGCAGAAAGCGAATCGTTCACCACCGCGTAATCGAACTCCCCTGCCAGCTCGATCTCGGCCTCGGCCCGCGCAAGGCGCGCCTCGATCGTCTCGCGATCGTCCCGCCCCCTCGCGGTGAGCCTGCGGCGCAGCTCGGAAAGGCTGGGCGGCAGCAAAAAGACGGTCACGCTCTCAGGGTAAAGCCTCTTGAGATGAAGCGCTCCCTTAATGTCCGTATCCAACATCACGTCAAACCCTTGCGAGAGCAGTTCCTCAACCTGGACTTTAGGGGTACCGTAGCGATAACCGTAAACCTCCTCCCATTCAAGCAGGTCATCCTCTTCGATAAGACGGTTGAACTCGGAATCGTTTACGAAATGGTAGGCCTTGCCGTCTTCTTCATTGCCGCGCCTCGGCCGCGTGGTCGCCGAAACCGAGTAGCGAACCTTGTCATCGCGCCGCACAAGCGAGCGACACAGGGTTGTTTTCCCCGCGCCTGAGGGAGCCGAAAGTATAAACAAAAATGGATCCCTACTCAACATTCTGAACCTGCTCCCTTATCTTCTCCACCTCTTCTTTTATAGATATTACAAAGTGGGTAATCGCGGTATCGTTCGCCTTTGATCCGATGGTGTTGGTCTCCTTCATCATTTCCTGAGTGATGAAGTTCAGCCTTCGGCCGTTGGATTTAGGCTCGTCCAGTGTTTCCCTGAAAAGTTTGATGTGATTGGAAAGCCTCACGCACTCCTCGTGGATATCGAATCGCTCCGAGAAGTAAAGAACTTCCTGCAACAACCGGTTGCGGTCGGGCTCAATCTTCATCTCCTCTAAAAGCTCCAGAAGCTTTCTGCGTTTCTCTTTGATTCGGCCTGGGATCCTGCGCTTGATAGCACTCAGATTGCCGTTGATGACTTTAAGGCGTCCTCTTAGATCCTTCTCAAGGTTCCTTCCTTCGGCGCGGCGCATCCTTATTAAATCCTTAACCGCACGAGCAACCAAGCGCTTCGTGTATTCCCAGAGCTTAGCCGTCTCTACATCACGAGGCTCTTCCTTGATAAGACCTGGAATTCGGAAGAGCAGCTCAGGGGTTATTTCTTCAGATACAGACACCCGCTTTCGCAATTCCTTTAGAAGACGCAGGAAATCGTCAAGCACTGCCGGGGTAAGAACCAGCTGCTTGCCGTTGGACTCTTCAAGGTGGACGGTAACACTTACCGACCCGCGGTTTAAGTTCTCTTTTATCACCTGTTTGATCTTTTCCTCGTAACCCGCCAGCTGATCAGGCAGCTTAACGCTTACCTCAAGGTAACGGTGGTTGAGCGAATGCACCTCCACGGTCAGGCACAGACCTTCAGGTTTGATAAGAGCAACGGCCCTTCCTTGTCCTGTCATACTGTTGACCATCACAGGGCTCCTTCGAATACGAACGTTACAGGGCCATCATTGACTAATTCAACCTCCATGTGCGCACCAAAAATACCTTCCTCTACGTTGACGCCTGAAGAACGCAAGGTATCTGCGAAAAGCGAGACAAGCTCCCTTGCTTCATCAGGACACATGGCCGGATCGAAAGAGGGCCGCAGACCCTTTGCAAGATTGGCAGCAAGGGTAAACTGAGACACAACCAGAATGCTCCCGCCGACATCTTTAAGTGAAAGATTCATCTTGCCGTTCTCGTCCTCAAAGAAACGGTATCGTGGAAGTCGCTCGGCGAGGCGGACGATCTGTGCCTTGCTATCCCCTTTCTCCACTCCAAGTAGAACCAAGAAACCCTTCGAGATAGAGGCCTTTTGGTTTCCATCTACGCTGACCGTTGCCCGGCTTACGCGCTGAACTACCGCCCTCACTCCTCTTCCTTCTCAAGAAGAAACAACAACTTGTGCCCGAAAGCCTCGGCAGCACGAGGACCGGATGCGGTAACTATTTTACCTGAACATACCACGTCCTCTTTTACGTAATGTGCCCCGGCTGCCTCGAGCTCGGATGAAACCGAGGAAAAACAGGTGGCATCTACGTCCTTAAGCAGACCCGCTCTAGCAAACACCACGGGCGCAAGACATATAGCACCCAGAACCTTATCGGCCTCTCTGAACTCGCGTGCCAGACGAGCAAGGGTCGTGTCCGCCCAGAGGTTTTTGGCACCCGCCCCGCCGACGATCACCAGCGCCTCATATTCATCACTCCGGGCTTCGGATATACGAAGATCCGGCTTCACCTTGGCACCCAGCATACCCTTCGCAACGCTGGTATCGGTTGATGCTATTACGCCGGCAAATCCACCTTCTTCCAGAATCTTCTTGAGGGTGGTAAGTTCCTCGTCTCGAAATCCCTGGTGGGCGATCACAAAAAGGACCTTGGATCGAGATTCAGGAAGGCTCACCGATTCGGTCTCACTCGCAGATGGTTTAGAGCCGCAGGCCAAAGCCACCAACACTAAGACCGGCAACAATCTACGCATGAGCTTATCTCCGACCTTATGCAACCCCTCGTTACACTGACCTGCCACAACCTTACAGGTAACCTTCTTCATACGTCCTCCTACACGTCAAAGACTACGCGTGCCCGCCAAAGATCCCCCTCTTTCCCATAGAGGAAATCCTGGTAGGTCACTGTCTTAACCTCGTGAAGTAGCCTATGGCGAACATCATCCAGCTTCTCGCCACAAACCACCGTCTCAGCAATATATTCACCCTCCTCTTCAGCAAGCCTCTTTACTTTCGCCCGTCTCACCAAGAATCCCTTTGTGAGATTCAGATACAACAGTTCACGCAGCCAGTTGAGGAAACGCTCCTCACAGCTTTCCGCCCTAATACGCAAGTTGCGCTCCTTTACGCACCTTACGTCTTCTAACTCGACTATCTGTGCAAGCAACGCTTCTGCTGCGTTGGCAAAAAGCTCCTCCTCGCTTGCTCCGCGGATAAGGATCTCCAGGTCGCTTGTATGTTCAAGCGTCTCCCAAGCTAACTCGTTCACACCTTAAGCGGGGTAGGAAAAAGCACCCGATGCTGTTCTGTGTTTATGAGTGCGTAGCGGCCTCGGAACATGGGACCCGGATTAACTACAACCGTGGGACCTATACTGTCCTGTCCGGGCGTACCGTGAGCGTGACCGCAGAAGCAGAACGCAGGTTGATGCTTCTCTATCACCTCGTTTATTACCTTTGCTCCCACGTGATCGTTTACAGCGGGATCAAGGTCAACCATTGAGATGGGAGGGGTATGAACAAGTAAGATGGTTCGAGCAGGATCGCGGTCGAATCCGGAAGACAAACGCTTCTTAAAGGCACGCTCCTTGGAACAGTAGAACTCGTAATCCGTATCCACGGGTCCAACGACTCCACCCCAACCAATAAAGGTGTAGCCCGCCATCTCGAAGGGCTTCTCTTGAACGTTATGCGCGTTGGTAAAACCCTTCACCGTTTCATTAAGCCGGGCGGTTGGGGCATCCAGGTGCCCCGGAACGAACACAATCGGCACCCCGAATCCTGTAAGATTGATAAAGAACTCGCGGTAGACCAGCTCATCTATAACCCCGTCCTGTTCCGATTCCGCCTGGGGCTTACGCGGGGCTTTACCGGTTGAGCGAACCTTTTGCCATTCGGCTTCGCGTTCCGCTGAATCTAAGATATCACCGGCAAAAACAATCAGGTCTAAACGTTGATCCTCCAGTGCCTCCTCAAGAAGAGGCCATACGCGATTTCCTCCATGATAGTCCGCAAACAGAGCGATTTTCATATCAGAGAAGCTTAATCGGGAATCGGGAATTGTCAAGATAACTGGTCACTTGACTCTACCCCATAGAGGTGTAGGATTGCGTATGGATATCCCGCGGCTCTTTCCCCGCACCAGTGACATCATCTACTTCAACCACGCATCCAGCTCCCCCTTACCCCTGCCTGCACGCGAGAGGATGAAAACGCTCATAGATGAGCTGGCTTCTGGCGACAGGCCTTGGAACTTCTGGAGCACCGAGCTTTCCGAGTTCCGCAGCCAGTCGGCTGGACTTCTGGGAGCGCAGCCTGGAGAAATCGGCTTCATCCCCAATACATCTACCGGACTCCTAATCGCTCTTTATTCTATTCCTTGGCAGAAGAATGACAACATCGTTTGCATGAAGGACGGCTTTCCTGCAAACATCGTACCGTGGATGCATAATCTGCCACAGATAGGGAAACGTCAGATAGAGATTAAAGGCGACAGACCGCTTGAGGACAGAATTCTGGATGCAGTAAACGAACACACCCGTGCCATGGTCATAGACTGGGTGGATTTCTTTACCGGCTATAGAATCGACCTTAAAAGAATCGGTGATTTCTGCAACGCTAGAGGCATCTTTCTAGTCGTGGATGGGATACAAGGCTGTGGTGCGCTTGAACTCGATCTTTCAAAGGTCCACGTGGACTTCTTTGCGGCCGGTTCGGCCAAGTGGCTGTTGGGCCCGGTAGGGACGGGAATCCTTTATATAAACAAGAAAACCATGCGACGTTTGAAGCCAGCATTTGCGGGATGGATGAGCCTTTCCTGGAAGGAGTTCAACATCTTCGATCCCCTGCCTCCTATCAAACAGGGAGCGGGTCGGTTCGAGCCCGGCTCCTATCCTGGGGTGCCTCTCGTAGGTTTCGTTGAGAACCTGAAGATCCTGAACTCGGTAGGGATAGCAAAGATTAACGAGATGATCTTCCAGACTCACAGATTTCTGTTGCAGGGTCTAAAGCAATTGGATGCGGAGATTATTTCGCCAGAAAACGAGGATCACGCCTCAGGCATACTCACATTCCGTATCCCTGACAAGGATTCAAAAGCGCTGTTCGAGGAACTGAGTGATGCCCGCATAATCGTCTCTCTTCGAAAAGGTACCATCCGGCTCTCCCCACACTTCTACAACACCCCGGATGAGGCCTCACGGGTATTGGCTGTGATCGGGAGGGGGTGTTAAATCTTGATCTTACGCATCTTACAAAAAGAAAGAAAGAGGCAATATTTACTTGACATTCCGAGTTTAATCCGTATCCTCAGCGAAGGAGGAACATGTGTCAAAGCTCCGAGTTCTTGCAGTAAATCCGGGTTCAACTTCGACCAAGATAGCCGTTTATGAAGGGGAAAAGGAACTTTTTTCGGTAAATCTTACTCACCCTGCGGACCAGATCGCGAAGTATGCAAAGATTATGGATCAGTACGAATTCAGACGCGACGTGATACTGGAGACTTTAGCCGAGAAGGGTATCGATACCTCCACGCTCTCCGCGGTGGTGGGCAGAGGAGGACTCATGCGCCCGATCCCTGGCGGAACCTTCGGGGTAAACGAAGCAATGCTTCGTGACCTTCGCGCCGGTCTTCAGGGCGAACACGCATCCAACCTGGGCGGACTTATCGCCAACGCGATCGCGGAGCCGCTTGGCATCCCGGCGTTCATCGTGGATCCGGTGGTGGTGGACGAGTTGGAAGTCTTTGCCCGCTATACTGGCCGGCCGGAGATTAAAAGAAGAAGCATCTTCCATGCCCTCAATCACAAGGCAGCCGCACGCAAAGCCGCCGCCGAGATGGGCAAGAAATACGAAGAGGTGAACCTGATCGTGGCCCACCTGGGAGGCGGTATCTCCATCGCCGCGCACAAAAAAGGACGAGTGGTTGACGTGAACAATGCCTTAAACGGCGACGGACCGATAGCGCCTGAACGTGCAGGCTCGCTTCCCGCCTGGGATCTGGTGTGCTTCGTATTAGACTCAGGCTACACCAAGGATCAGATGAAGAAGATGCTTGCCGGAAAGGGCGGGGTGGTTGCCTACCTGAGAACCAACGACATGCGGGATGTGGAGGAGCGCGTCAAGGCCGGGGACGAGAAGGCAACCGAGGTGCTGGGTGCTGTGGCCTACACCGTATCGAAGGAGATAGGTGCTCGCGCCGCCGTGCTTTGCGGCAAGGTGGACGCCATAGTGCTCACCGGCGGGCTTGCTTACGACGAGCTTTTCGTAAATTGGGTGACGCAAAGGGTTAAATTCATCGCACCAGTCAAGTGCTATCCCGGAGAGAACGAGATGCAGGCATTGGTCGAGGGGGCGCTGCGGGTTCTCAAGGAAGAAGAAACTGCTCAGGAATATTAAAAAGAAAAGATGAATCCAAGGAGGCTTGATGCCCGTAAAGAAACTAGCTGAACTTGTTGAGAAGGTAAAGAATCTGCCCCGAACGCGCGTGGCCGTGGCCGCGGGAGAAGACCCGCATACCATCGAGGCGGTAGGCCGGGGCGTTAGCGAAGGCATGATCGACGCCACCCTCACGGGGCATGAAACCCGCATCAAGCAGGTGGCCTCTGAGTATAAGATCGATCCTGCTATCTTCAAGATTATTGACACGCCTAACGAGAAGGTCGCGGCAGCCAAGGCGGTTGAACTGGTCAATTCCGGCCAGGCAGATTTCCTGATGAAAGGTCTTATGGGTTCTGCAACCTACATGCGCTCCATTCTGGATAAGGAAAAAGGACTTCTCCCCCCGGGCAAGACCCTTTCCCACGTGACCATTCTTGAGATTTCCACCTATCACAAGCTTCTCATCGTAACCGACGTGGCGGTTCTCCTTGCTCCTGATCTCAAGCAGAAGGTTGCCATGATAAGCTACGCGGTTGATATCGCCCACCGCTTGGGGATAGAGCATCCCAAGGTGGCTATCCTTGCCGCGGTAGAGAAGGTTAACCCCAAGATGGACGCCACCATGGATGCGGCAATACTTACCCAGATGAACCGCCGCGGCCAGGTCAAGGGTTGCATTGTAGACGGCCCACTTGCCATGGACCTTGCGGTATCAGAAGAGTCCAAACGCATCAAGGGCGTGGAAAGTGACGTAGCCGGTGACGCGGACGTCTTAATCTTCCCGGACATCGAAGCTGGCAACATCTTCTACAAGGCATGCGCCTATCTTGCAAACGCCAGTTTGGCAGCCATTGTCGTCGGCGCAAAGGTTCCTTGCGTTCTAACCTCGCGAGCGGATTCCGAGGATTCAAAGTTCTACTCGATAGCACTGGCGGCACTGATGGCCGGTAAAGGAGAATAGCCTACCATGAAGTTCTTCCGAAGATTCAAGATCATAGGGACGAGTTCTTACTTGCCCGAGAAGGTACTGACCAATTTCGATCTTGAAAAGATGGTTGACACCTCGGATGAATGGATAAGGACCCGTACAGGTGTTGAGAAGCGCCATATCGTCCGTGATGATGAAGCCACATCCGATATGGTAATCGAGGCTGCCAAGGAGGCATTGAAAAACGCAGGGCTTGCCGCATCGGCGCTCGGTGCAATCATAGTGGGAACCATCTCACCGGATACCATGTTCCCCTCCACCGGCTGCTGGGTGCAGAAAGGACTCGATGTTCCCGGCATCCCTGCGTTCGACGTCTCGGCGGCCTGCTCAGGATTCCTTTACGGGCTTGAGGTAGGCTCTTTAATGCTCTCCTCAATCGCGAAGCCCATCCTTGTCGCAGGCGCAGATGCCCTATCAAAGATCACCGACTGGGAAGATCGCGGCACCTGCATCCTCATGGGCGACGGCGCAGGCGTTGTCATCATAGCTCCTACGGATGAGGATCGCGGATACCTTTCGTCCATCTTAGGAGCCGATGGTTCATTAGGGGAACTTCTGGTTCAGCCTGCAGGCGGAACCCGCATGCCTGCCAGCCACGAAACCGTAGACAAGAGACTACACACCATTCAGATGAAGGGCAACGAGATCTTTAAGTACGCGGTTCGGACCATGGGAGACGCAGCGGTTGCCGCCATCGAGCAAGCCGGCATTGACCCGAAGGAGATAGATCTCTTCATTCCCCACCAGGCCAATACGAGGATAATCGAAGCAACCTGCAGGCGGGCCAGGGTACCATTGGATAAAACTCATATCACCATCGGCTGGCACGGCAACATGTCGGCGGGAACGATCCCGGTAGCCTTCCACGATGCTATTTCTAAAGGCTTAGTTAAACGTGACGACCTGGTGCTGTTCGCGGCGTTCGGCGGAGGCTTTACCTGGGGCGCTTCGGTGCTGAGGTATTAAAAAGGATAAAGGGAATGCGAACAAACCTCTACGGCAGGATCGAAATGATGAGTCTCATGTTTCTTATAGAGGTAGGAGTTTCAGAATGCGGCCACCAAGGCCGCATTATTTTTATCGAATTTTGTTAACTTGGTTTAAACGGACTCCTCCGGTTAAACCACTTAAAAGTTAGGAGGATCGATGTTAGAAATCCGCTTCCACGGTCGGGGCGGTCAGGGGACGGTAATTGCCTCCAAGGTGCTGGCGTTCGCCGTAGCCAGGGAAGGACGCTTCGTTCAGACCTTCCCGGAGTACGGCGTCGAACGCCGGGGAGCCCCGGTGGTCGCCTTCACGCGTATTGACGACCAAAAAATCTACATCCGATCGAAGATCTACGAGCCCGACCATCTGTTGGTGCTCGATCATACGTTAATCGGCGCCATTGACGTCACCGAGGGTTTAAAACCCGGGGGCTGGATCATTATCAACTCCGACAAACCTGCAAAAGACTTCCCCCAGTTCGCCGGCTTCAAGGTAGCGACTGTGGACGCAACCTCCATCGCCGTCAAGCACCGGCTCGGTTCTGCGGCGGCCCCCATCGTCAACAGTGCCATCATGGGCGCGTTCGCCAAGATCACCGGATTCGTCGGCATCGAGGCGGTACGCGAGGCGGTACATGAGCTCTCGCCGGTCAAGAAAGACGAGAACGTCGAGGCCGCCCAGGAAGCCTACGACACCGCAGAAGTCCCGAAGGAGCAATCATGAGCGAAGAGATCAAATGGGAAAGCCAATCCGACATGCCCTTGATGGCAATGTCGCTGGGACGGATGACGGTCAACAAGACGGGTTCATGGAGAAACCTGAGACCGGTTATCGACAAAGAAAAATGCATCAAGTGCGGCATCTGCTGGAAGTTTTGTCCCGACGTTGCCATCTCCATCGACGAAGAGGACTACCCGGTTGTGAATCTTGATTTCTGCAAGGGATGCGGTATCTGTGCGACAGAGTGTCCCAAGGACGCCATCGAGATGGTTAAGGAGGAATGATGCAGAAGGTAATGATGGGCAACCACGCTCTGTCATGGGGCGCGAAGCTTTCACGGGCCGAGGTTATCGCCGCCTACCCCATCACCCCCCAGACCGAGGTTGTGGAGCTTTTATCAAACATGTGCGCGGACGGATCGCTGAAAGCGGAGTTCATCAAGGTGGAGAGCGAACACTCGGCCATGGCGGCCTCAATGGGTGCCGCCGCCGCAGGTGCGAGGACATTTACCGCCACCTCCTCCCAGGGGCTCGCTCTCATGCACGAGGTGCTGCACTGGGCTACGGGCGCACGTTTGCCTATCGTGATGGGTAACATAAACCGCGCAATGGCTCCTCCATGGAGCATCTGGACCGAGCAGACCGACTCCATTGCCCAGCGCGACACCGGTTGGATTCAGATCTACACCTCATCCATCCAGGAGATAATGGACTCGGTAATCCAGGCATACAAGGTTGCAGAGCAGATTTACATCCCCACCATGCTGGTACTGGACAGCTTCGTTTTGTCCCACACCAACGAGAACTGCGACATCCCGGACCAGGACAAGGTGGACGCCTACCTGCCTCGCTTCGAAAACGCCTACCGACTTAATACCGATAAACCTGCCGCATTCGGCGGGCTCACCGGTCCTGACTGGTACTACGAGCTGCGCTACAAGATAGAACGAGACATCCAGAAGGCCATCCCCCTGTTCACCGAGACCGGCAAGGAGTTCGGCGAGATGTTCGGCAGGGAATATGGCTTGGTTGAAACCTACAAGCTGGACGACGCCGATGTGGTGCTCGTCGCCTCTGCATCCATCGCCTCTACTGCTCGACCGGTGATCGATGCGATGCGTAAAGAAGGTCACAAGGTTGGACTGGTTCGCATTCGTGTGTTCCGTCCCTTCCCGTCCGAGCTTTTAAGAAAGCTCCTGGCCGGCCGCAAGAAGGTTCTGGTGATTGATCGCAACATAAGCTTCGGCATGTCCGGTGCGTTCTATGCAGAGACCAAAGCTGCGCTTTATAACGAGAAGAAAGCGCCTCCCATGTGGGGCTACATCGCAGGTCTGGGCGGCCGAGACGTTCCCCTGAACGTGATAAGGGACATGATTGAGCAGACCATAGCCGAGGAACATCCTGAAGGAGACATCGTCTGGATAGGAGTAAAGAGATGAAATACACAATACCAGAACAGGAGATAATGTGTTCAGGGCACAAGGCGTGCCAGGGCTGCGGCGCGACCCTTGCCATGCGGTACGCGCTCAAGGCGCTCGGGCCTAAGACGATCCTCACCATTCCTGCCTGCTGCTGGTCGGTTATAGACGGCCCCTTCCCCTACTCCTCGGTGGGCGTTCCTCTGTTCCATACCGCGTTCGAGACCGCTGCATCGGTAGCATCCGGCATCCGTGCCGGGCTGACGATGCGCGGCGATACCGAAACCAACGTTGTTGCCTGGGCAGGCGACGGCGGAACCTTCGACATCGGCATCCAGGCGCTTTCCGGAACGGTGGAGCGCAACGACAACGTCATCTACATCTGCTACGACAACGAGGCCTACATGAATACCGGTGTACAGCGTTCTTCCGCGACTCCATGGGGCGCGGTTACGACTACCACGCCTCCCCGCCACTTCAAGAAAGAACGCAAAAAGGACATGATGGGCATCCTGGCCGCGCACTCCATCCCCTACACCGCATCTGCGTCTATTGCCTACCCAGAGGACTTGATAAAAAAGGTAAACCGGGCCAAAGAAACCCCTGGAGCCAAATTCCTGCACATCTTCGCCTCCTGTCCTCCGGGCTGGAAAACCGCTCCCGAACTATCGGTACAGTTGGCCAGGCTGGCGGTACAGACCCACGTATTCCCCCTGTACGAGATCTACGAAGGACGCTACTACAAACTCTCGATGGATCCAAAGAAAAAACCCATTATAGACTACATAAAACCGCAGGGTCGCTTCCGTCATCTGACTGAAGAACAGGTCGCCGAGATGGACAAACAGGTTGACGAGCGCTACGACCGACTCAAAGAGCAGGCCGAGCGCTCCAAGCCGTGGTTCGAGAAACAGAAGAAAAATTAGTAAAAAGACGATACTTGGAGGGCGGCTTTAGCATGTCCCTTAGGTACTCCAAGCCGCCCTTTCTTTTTTGAACTCGTTTGGCGGACTAAGAGTCCGCCCTCCATACCACCCTTTTTCTTTACTATTATCCCTTCAGTAACACCCAACCCTGGTAACGATCTCCTGGCGCACAGACCCTCTTTGCTTGACAACAAAGGTTTCATTGGTATAATGGACGGAAAATAGGAGGACAGTATGCTTACAAAAGAAAGATCCCAAGCGACCTTACTTTTTGTTTCCGTCATAGTAATAGCCGCTATTACTATGACGTGCAAAAGGGAAGTATCTACGACAGAAGCGCCAAAACTTGGGGAGAAGCGATCTATTGTGATCCTCAAGGATGGAGAACTCGAATATGAGAAGGATATTTACGGCTGGAAGGAAGGCGAGTTTTTCCTGTTCTTTGAAGGTTACAGTTTTCCCTGGCAGGGCGAGGATTCTCTCGATTGTAGTGTGGAGAATGGTGAGTTCTGGGTTAACGGAAAACTTTGTGGCGTAGATTTGAGAAAGGTTCCGGTAAATAATATCGAAGAACTTGCCTCACCTGTATCTGTTCTCGCGGGGCCTGAGCAGCTTCAAGAACTACATAATTCCCCAAACATGATAGCCTTAGCGATGTATGATTTTACCGGAGATGATCTTTCCAGGCTTGCAGAACTAAGAGGTCTGCGTGCTCTGTCACTTCGACATGGGAAGGATGTTGCTTCTGCCCTTGTATTGGAAAAGAAGACAGACGTTACACCCAAGGAAGCCAAGATCCTTTCAGATCTAACCGAACTCAGAATGCTAGATCTTGCCAACTCCCAAATTGAAGCGGAGGGACTCGCCTGTCTTTGTGGTCTTTCGAAGTTGAATATGCTTTACCTAAACAATGCTTACATAGGCAAAGATGGACTAGAGGTACTCAAAGAGTTCCCGGAGTTAAGGGTTCTGAATTTGGCATCTACCTCTGTAAATGACCGAGATCTTAGACATCTTTCCTCTCTTGTTAAACTTGAGGAGTTGTCTTTGCAATACACCGAGGTAAGTGATGCTGGTTTAAACCACCTTAAGGGTTTGACGAACCTGCGGTTCTTGTTACTGACTGAGACAGAAGTTAGCGATTTTGGTTTGAAGGTGTTCATGAAGCTTCCTAACCTTAAGGTGCTGGATCTAAGTAAAACGAGAGTTACAGAGGAAGGCTTGAGACGGCTTAAGAAAGCTTTGCCGGATTGCAAGATTATGTACATGTCCAACATATAGTTACCACCCTCTGAAAGGAACAAAAGGAGGATATAATTCGAGGTCCCAGCGACGGCGCAGCCGACGAAGTTACTTCGTGGGGTGATTAAAACGCTTGACAGGCTTTACACGTCGAATACAATAGATTATGCCACAGAGAGGACGCGTGTGGGCTGAGATAGATATCGACGCCCTCGTGCATAACTACCGTCTTATCCGCTCCACGGTGGGCGATGCCAAGGTACTTGCCGCGGTAAAGGCCGAGGCGTACGGTCACGGCGGGCGCGAGGTAGCCAGGGTGCTTGAGAACCTCGGCACCGAGTACTTCGGTGTAGCCAGCACTGAGGAGGCGATTGACCTCAGAACCAACGGTCAGATCAGGCGGCCCATACTTATCCTCTCCCCTGTCCCCTACCGCGAGATACCGATGATATTCGACTACGACCTGATTCCGAATGTTACTGAAGAGAGCTTTGCCAAGGCCCTGGCCCAGGAGGCCAACCGCAGGGGCAAGAACCTGGCCGTCCACGTGGAGGTGGATACCGGGATGGGCCGGACAGGGGTTAGTACGAAAGAGGCACCCGCGCTCATCTCTCTCGTGGTCAACAAACCTGGGCTCAAACTTGAAGGGATATTCACCCACTTCCCTGCAGCCGAGACGGATAAGGGGTTTACCCAGAAACAGGTCTCGATCTTCGATCAACTTATCGAACGGCTGCACAGCGAAGGAATTAAGGTGCCTTTGCTGCACTCGGCGAACTCTGCGGCAATATTCAAGTATCCGCAGGCTCGCTATGACATTGTAAGACCTGGTCTTGCGCTCTACGGAATCGAACCTGAAGGAATGGAGGCCTCCCTCGACCTTGCGCCGGTTATGACGCTTCGGACGCGGATCGTGAACCTCCGGCGTCTTCCCAAAGGCGCAAGCATAAGCTACGGCAGAACGTATGTTCTGGAACACGATACCCTTGTGGCTACTCTATCGGTGGGCTACGGGGACGGCTACCCACGGGCACTTTCCAACAAAGGCGAGGTGCTTTATGCGGGCAAACGCTACCCGGTCATCGGCGTGGTATGCATGGACCTTATGATGGTTGATTTCTCAAAGGCTTCGGGTGCAAAGATAGGCGACGAGGTAACGTTGATCGGTCGGGATGGTGAGGCGGTGCTTTCGACAGACGAGGTTGCAGGCTGGGCCGATACCATTTCTTACGAGATAACCACGCGTATAAGTCCAAGAGTACCACGCATCTATAAAACCTCTAAACGCATCCTTGGAGCACGCACGCTCCTTGGATCAACCACAGGCCTATGAGCGAAGAGAAAGAACATAAAGAAGAACAGGAAGGTTCTGCAGAACAGGAGAAGGGATATCAACCTCCGCGATTTCTGGAACTGGTGCTTTCGGCGGCGGCGGGTGCGCTACAGGCCCTGGAGTTGGGAGTACCGGACAAGGAGGGCAAGAAAGAAAAACCCAACCTGGGGCTTGCCCGCTACTCAATAGACATGCTGGAGCTCCTCGAACTCAAAACCAAAGGCAATCTGGAGGCGGAGGAGGAAAGGTTCCTGCAAGAGATGCTGCATCAGTTAAGATTGAGATACGTGGAGGCCGCCAAACAATCGAAGGATGTGAAATGAATGCAGATCATGCCGGGGATATTAATATCTTGAAAAGATTCTTCCCCTTCGATCGTTTGAAGAAAGAAGAACTCGAGGCTCTTTATGAATCGGGCGAGATCAAGGAATATTCCGCGGACGAGATGATCTTCAACGAAGGAGACACGGGAGACTACTTCTGCATCATCCTTTCAGGCTCGATCCGCATCTCCACGCTCATCCCCCAGGTAGGTGAGGAGTCGCTCTCGATCCTGTATCAGGGCGATTTTTTCGGTGAGATGGCGCTCTTAGACGATGCGCCGCGTGCGGCGGCGGCCATCGCCCACACCGATGCAGAGCTTTTGATTATCCAGAAGAACGAGTTTGACGAGTTAGTTGATCATAATAATCCGGCCGCCTACTGGATTCTGTGGGGGCTGGCAAAGAAGTTATCACAACGTTTGCGTGAAACAGACCAGCGGCTCAAGGCCATCCTGGCCCTGATACGCCGATTCTAGGAGGTAATTGTATGGAACATGAAGAAAAACCAAGTGCACAGCAACCCAAAGAGGTCCGCTACGACTCCTCTGGCAAGAAGGTAATAACCTCGCCACGCGACAAGGAAACCGAAAGTGCAATCCTTGCCATCAACGACAAGCTGGATCAACTCTTGGGCATTCTCTCATCCACCCTTCCGACCAGACTCGGTGCGGAACTGCGTGAAGCCGTCGCAGGAAGCCCGGAGACCCAGCGTTTGATAGAGGTTGTATCCAAAGAACTCCCCGACCGTATCAAGAAAGATTCGGACCAGATCGTATTCGAGAAAGCGGAGATGCTTTCAATGGTTATCTCAACCAGCATCCAGCATCTTAACGACGCGTTTAAGTCATACCAGGAGTCCATCCTCAAAGCCCTGGAAAGTCAGACTCGAGCACATGAGAAGACCGGTGAAGAACTGATTAAGATCAATTCCTTGCTTGCGGAACTTCACACAGCTATTGCAGGAGGAGGCATGAAGAAAACTCCTGCAGCCCTTGTGGAACCTCCACCTGAAAAACCCGCCCCTCAACCTCCACTCTCAGCACCAACCTACCCACCGCCATCCTTTGGGAAGCCGGAAGAACCCGGAGAGGAGAAGCCTGCACCACCAGGGCCTCCCGTTACCCACGAACCCAAGGAAGAAGAAAGAACGGATCTTCCCGGATGGCTACAAGCAAAACGGGACGATTTGGATTCCTCTTCTGAGCCCAAAACGCCGGATTCACCAAACGGGGTAAGTTAGTTAAGTGCGTATCTACACCCTTGGGACCGAAAACCGATCCGAACCGGAGATCGTAAAGATCCTTTCCAAGTATCAGATTCAGGTCTTGGCAGACATCCGCCATTCTACCGCCTCTCCACTCAAACATTTAAGGCGAGAAAACATCCAGAATATCTGCAAAAACAACAAGGTTGAGTACATATACCTGGGCAACGAACTGGGATCTGAACGAGAAACCGGAAGAGTGGATAACCTGGACCCCGAACTCTACGAACGAGGGACCGCCCTCCTTAAAAGCCTGGCGCGTACCCGAGGGCTTTTGATACTGTGCTCCGAACGCACACCCGAAAGGTGCAACCGACGTTTAATCGCCGCCGAACTGGCAAAGGACGGTGCCGAGGTGTTCCATCTCCTGGAACTGGAGAAGCTCTGGACACCAACGATGAAGAAACCCGGCGCTTACGATAGGCACTCCTCAAAACGAAAACGCTCCCGAGGTGATAAAGAACGAAAAGACCACAGACGAGCAAGATCAAAATCTTCAAAACCCGGCAAAGAACGCCCACTCCTCAAGAAGAAAACCTCCCGGTCCAAGATGGACAAGATTTCCTAACTCCCTCGCAAATCTTAGGTTATATCATATAGAGGGGATTGATTTTGAAGACCAAAGGATGAAGCGATTCCTACTGGTTAATCCATGGATACACGACTTTGCCGCGTTTGACTTCTGGCTCAAGCCGCTGGGGTTGCTGAGGATTGCTGCCGCATTAAGACAAGCGGGCGCAGGGATCCATCTTCTTGATCTTGCCGACCGCAACCACCCCTGGCTTGAAAAACACACCAAGACCGACGAGTGGGGCAGGGGCAAATTTGCAGCCGAGGAGATAGAAAAAACACGGATACTTGAATACGTCCCCCGTAAGTTCAGAAGATATGGTCTGCCTTATTCGACACTTGTGCAAAGGCTCTCCGATCTCCCGGACGCAGATGCCATCCTCATAACCTCTGGTATGACCTACTGGTACACCGGGATCAGAGAAACAATCGAGGTCCTTCACAAGAGATACCATGGGGTGCCGATAATCCTTGGCGGAATCTATGCAACGCTTTTGCCTGAGCACGCTGGTATCAACTCCGGGGCGGATATAGTCCTTAAAGGGAGCCTTGCGGAGATCAAAGAGAGGCTCGAGAAGCTCGTGGGTCTTCATCTGCCCGAAGAAACGCCCTTTCCCGCCTGGGACCTCTATTCAAAACTCGACTACGCGGTGATGAGTATATCAAGAGGATGTCCCTTCCGCTGCACTTACTGCGCCTCGCACCGGCTTGAACCCCATTACCTTTCCAGCAAGTTGGCGGATATCACTGCGGAGTTAAAGTACCTTGCCGATCTCAAGATACGAAGAATCGCCTTTTACGACGACGCTTTGCTCTTTCATCAGGATTTCAACGAGCTCATGGAAAGGGTAATCGGGATGGGTCTGGAGTTTCACACACCGAACGGGCTGCATGTGAACCAGATAACGCCCGAAAGAGCTGAACTTATGAAGCAAGCCGGTTTCCGTTCACTGTACCTGAGTCTTGAGACGGTGGATGAAGAGCTGCTACGTCACACAGGCGCAAAACTTTCAGCAGAAGCATTCACTAACGCCGTCCGGATTCTTAAGGATGCAGGTTTTAGTGACGAGCTTGGCGCCTACGTTTTATTCGGTCTGCCGAGACAGACTGAGGAAAGTGTCAAAAGAACCCTCGATCTTGCACTCTCCCTAGACGTTAAACCTCATCTTGCCGAGTTCTCTCCTGTGCCGGGAACCCTGGATTTTACAAGAAGTGGACTGAGCGATGACACAGATCCCCTGCTTACCAACAACACGGCATGGTGCAATCAGGGAAAGCTCAGGGATTCGTGGAAAAGATTAAAGGATTATCTCAAGGAAAAGATTGAAGAATCGATTTGAGCAAAAAACCTAGGTCTCTGCCGCCATCTTCACGAAACCTTCCCCATCCAGCCTCAACCGCTCGGTAATACGGAAGCCGAGCTTCTCGAATGCCCTTATTGCCCTTTTGTTATCGGCAGCGGTAAAGAGATAGAAAAGCTCCAGATCGAGGCGCTTTGCAGCCTCGGCAAGAAATAGCTTCGCCGCCTCGCTGCCGTATCCCCTGCCCCAGTAGGCGGGATCAAAGAGCACGATGGAAAACTCCGCCCGACGCTTCAGCCGGTCTATATCCGTAAGGCTTACCTCACCTATCAGGCTACCCGCAAGGGTGTGAATCCACAATCGCCACTCCTTGGAAGACCGCTCCTGCTCGGCAAACCGCAGCCTGACCTCCTCGAATGTGGGATTCGCAGGCCAGACGTCCGACCACCGTAACACCTCATCCTGAAACCGCTTGACGTAAAACTCACGCAGGAGCCTGGGATCGCGTGCGCGCAGCACGACCGACCTCCCTCTTATTGGAGTGAAGTTCACATCAGGCTTCATTAGATTCATTCTCTTCAATATTTCAGAAACGTCAAGGTCTTTGAGATCATCTGGATCGACCTGACAACCACAGCTTCTTTCTTGCGATAAAAACCATCCGTAAGGGTTATACCCTGACCACAAATATCTAGACTCAAAGACTTGACACCACCGGTGATTTGTATATACTAAGGCCGCCAGGAGGAGGCGTAATGCTTAAAGAGTATTGCCAAAGCTGTGGGCGAGCCATAAATAATCCAGGAGGGTGGGGTACAGAAGTGGATGGCTCCTTAAATCATGATTTCTGCAGAGAGTGTTACGTAGATGGTTGCTTTACTGAGCCGAGACTCACACGCTGGCAGATAATCTCCAGGATCGTCCCTTTATGGATGAAAGAAAAGAACCTGACCTATCGTGAGGCGTTGATTGAAGCCAACTACTTCATCTCCGGCCTGCGACGCTGGCAAACTACAAAAATGTGGACTTGAACTCAGAGCGGATCGAGAGATAAGCTTGACATACCACAGCATCTTCGCATAATAATCGCCGAAGCTCTAAGCAGATAAATCCTAACCAAAGGAGATAGCATGCAAATGCCTGAAGGAG
>DAOVCF010000134.1 GCA_030670165.1 Candidatus Stahliibacteriota bacterium
AGCGATTTGCCGGTTCCCGGAAGCCCGTAAAACACGATAAGCTGAGGCTTAGCAAAGAGGGTGGAGGCGTAAAGCTTAGCCAGGTCAAAGTAGGCACTGGCTCTTTCTTTGATCGTTTCAGGATCGGGCGGATTCTGATTCAACTGGAACCCGATCACCTTGCCTCGAACATATGCCCGGTAGCAGCGGAAGAAGTCGTGGAAGCGCAAAAGCTCGTAGTCTCTGGTTTCATCAAGGTAACGATCCAAAAAGAAATCAGAAAGATTACGTTTGCCGTGAAAGTCTAAATCCATGGTCATGAACGCAAGGTCTGCCGCTGTATCCGAGCAGGCGAAGCGCAGGTTGAACTCTATCCTATCAAAGATATGTATCTTACCTTCATGCACGAAGATATTTCCCGAGTGCAGGTCGCCGTGGCAGTATCTTATATGACTTTCCTGCTCCCGCTTGCGGATTTTTTCCTCATTCTCGATTAAGAAACGTTCGATCTTCTGCTTTATGAAATCGAAATCCTGGGCTGATATGGTAACGTTCTTCACATCCTCTGTCTGGGAAAAGTTCTCCTCCCAGTTGAAGCGTACCGAGTCAAGCGAACCCTCCTTGGTTATCTCATCTGACGTCCTTGCTTTCTTATGGAATCTTGCGGTCTCTTTTGCCAGCTTGTCAATCACCACGTAGCCGATCTTGTTCTCGGCAAGCAGGTGACTCATCATTGCTTCCTGGGGGAGTTCTTTCATAACTACGGCATACTCTATGACTTCTCCGTTTCCACCCAACTTAAGATTGTCTTTTTCATCCAGGGTGATGGGTTCGATCCCCAGATAGAGATCGGAAAGCTCGCTGTTAAGTTCGATCTCCCTTTCGCAGAATCGTTTGCGTTTCTCTAATGTAGAGAAATCAAGGAACCCGAAGTTTACCGGTTTTTTTATCTTATAGGCGCGTTTTCCGGTCAAAAACACCCATGCGGTATGAGTTTCCGCACGTCTTACGGTTTTTACCTCGTGTGAGTAGAATTCCGGATTACTGAATGCGGCAAGTATCTTTTTTTCCAAAGATTACCCCTCTTATTTGAGAAGGCGTCCGATCTGGGTTGCGGTCTGCTTAAGGTATTCTTTTGTATTAGCGAGTGCGTTTTTTCGATCGATGGGGCCAGGCTGGATGGATATGGCAGTGGTTCTGCGGTCGCGCGGCGCTATCTGGACCATTATCTCCCCGCAGAGCAGTATGAGTTTACTGTGGGGGAGTTTGCGCAAGGCGCCTACCACCTTATATGACAGGCTTTGCTTGTCAAGCCGGCCTTCCCCTGAGATAATTATATCTTCTTTCTTTAGCTTGTCACGCAGTCCTGAAAGCCTGAGCATGTAATCGGCCCCGCTCATCAGCTTGCATCCTGCAAGTGCGGCGAAACCGAGCGCTATTCCCCCGGCCGCCCCCATGCCCCTGCGGTGATCCAGCCTCTGGGCTATTGTGAGTTCGGTCACCTCGGCATAGCGCTGCAGGCTGAGTTCAAGCGCCGTAAGCTCTTTTTGGCCGGCACCCTTCTGAGGGGCATAGGTTAAGGCTCCATAAGGGCCGAGAAGGGGATTGTCGACGTCCCAGAGTATCAACACCTGTTTTCTGACCCTCGGGTCTATGCCGGATAGGTCTATTCTTTCAAGGCCGGCAAGTTCAGCAGGTCCAGGACCCAGGGGGTTGTCTTTTGAATCCAGGAAGCGAACGCCTAAAACCTCCAACGCATCTCGGCCTCCGTCAACCGTGGCGCTTCCTCCCAGCCCGACGACAACCTCTTCCATGTCCTTATCGAGCAGTGCAAGTATAGCCTCGCCCAGCCCCTTCGAGGTGGCTTTAAGTGGGTCGCGGTTTTTATCCTCCAGCAGCCTGAGTCCCAGGATGGAGGCCGATTCGATAAAGGCCTGTCTGCCTGAGATAAGCGCTGAGGTTTTGATCCGCTCGCCTGCAGGGCCGGTTACTTTAAGTGTTACGTTCCTCAAGCGTCGGCCCTTGAAGTAGTACGAGATGCATTCAAGGAATCCGTCGCCGCCGTCTGACAGGGGGTAGATTTCGATCTTTTTGTTCTTCAGGCTGCTTTTCAGGCCTGCGGCTATGGCGCGTGCCGCAGCGACAGGCCCCAAAGCCTCCTTGAATGCTGTTGGTGCTACGATTATCATCTTGACCCTCCCGTCAGGTTGAATTCCTCCAGCAATTTTGCGATGGCGCGTTTAAGGCTGCGCGCGCGCAAAAAGAACGTCAGTTTGAGTTGGGAGGTGGTGAACGCCTCTATGTGTACGTTTTCTGTGCGCAGGACCTCGAATGCGCGCCTTGTGATGACCGCATCCTGCCCTGCACCGGGACCCACAAGTGAGACCTCGCTTATCTGCTTCATAACGGATAGTCTTGCCGCACCGGTCTCATTAGTGAATTCGTTTAATATCTTCTCGGTCAGCGCAGCATCTTCCTTCGATACGATGAAGGCGAGGTCGAAGGCTTCTGCCTGGGGATGACCATGCGAGTAGAATAAGATACGCACCCCGGCATCAGCCAGACGAGCGACCGCCTGAGTCATCACCATAGGATTCTTGGGCACATCCTTGACAGTGAACCGCACAAGGTCTTTCATATGAGTCGCCGCTCTGACGAAACGGTCCTCAAGCTCCTCAAGTTCGCCCACCTCTGTGCCCTTCTTTTTGGGATTTAAGCTCGAGCGTACCTCGAGCGGCACCTTGTAGCGCATGGCCAGGGCTGCGGCACGGGGATGAAGAACCCTTGCACCGTAGTCGGCCAGCTCCACCAGTTCCTGATAGCTTATCTTGCTGATGCACGCGGAGTTGGGAAAGAGCTTTGGATCGGCGGTGCAAAGGCCCTTTACCGTCTTGTAGAACTCGCAGCGATCCGCCTGCAGGAATTTTGCAATGGCAACAGCGGTTGTATCCGATCCGCCACGACCAAGGGTCGTTACCTCCTTGCCCTCCGCGCTCACGCCCTGGAATCCGGCGACGATGGGGATCTCGCCTCGATCGAGTGTTTCCCTCAACCGACGGCCACGCACGAACAGTATGCGCGCCTCATTGTAGCTCTCGTCGGTGTGTATACCTACCTGGGAACCGGTAAACGAGCGGGCCTTGATCCCTTGTTCGGCAAGCGCCATGGCCAAAAGGCTCATCGTGATGCGCTCGCCGGCGGTAAGAAGCATGTCAAGCTCTCTGCCATTGGGTTTTGAAACCACCGATCGTGCCAGTGCGTTAAGCTCATCGGTCTTAGTGCCCATTGCCGAGACCACTACCACCAGCTTGTCCTTTCTCGCTCTTTCTGCAAGATAGCCGGTCACCCTTTTGATGTGACGCACGGTGGCGAGCGAGCGACCGCCGAACTTGGTTACTATCAGAGCCATTTCCCTAACCGATCCACAGCCTCTTCGATTTGAGCGCGGTCGAGTGTCAATGAAAAGCGAACGTAGCCCTCGCCTGCCTCGCCGAAACCTATGCCGGGCGTCACAAGGACGCCGGTCTCAGCAAGCATCTTCTGGGCAAACTCCATTGACGACAATTCTTGTTTAGGCACCCGCGCCCATACGTAGAATGTAGCCTTGGGAGAAGGAATAACCCAGCCCAGCTGGTTGAGTCCTGCAAGCAAGGCGCCTCTGCGCGATTTGTAAAGCGTCCGTGTCTCTTTACCGACTTCGCCTACCAGCTCAAGGGCGGTCTGAGCCGCACGCTGGATCGCTACAAACACCCCGGAGTCGGTGTTCTGCTTGATCTTTAATAGGGCGGCGATCATCCGTGCGTTTCCGACAGCGAACCCGATCCGCCAGCCGGTCATGTTGAAGGTTTTGGAAAAGGAACCAAACTCCACCGCGCACTCCTTGGCTCCTGGAACCGATAGAACGCTTGGAGGTTCATCGTCGAAATATATCTCGGAGTAGGTGTTGTCGTTTGCAAGCCACATGTTGTGAGCGCGGGCGAACTGTACCGCCTCGGCAAGATAGATGGGTGAAGCTACGGCTGCGGTGGGGTTTGAGGGATAGTTGAGGATGAGCAGTTTGGTCTTATGAGTGGCTCGCAGACGCGGTATATCCATAATGAAGTGATTTGCTTCAAGCAGAGGGGCGGGGATAGGTGTTCCTCCTGCAAGAAGAGTCTGGTTGCGGTAGACCGGGTATGAGGGATCAGGATAGAGGACCTCGTCTCCCGGATCAACAAGCGCCCAGATAAGATGGCTTATACCCTCCTTTGATCCGATGAGCACACAGACCTCGGTCTGGGGGTCTGGCTCCACCCTAAAGCGGGCCTTGTACCAGGAGGCGATGTCACGGCGAAGACTCAGCGTTCCTTCGTAGCTGGGATAGCGATGGGTGGATGGATCACTTGCCGAGAGGGAGAGCGCGTTAACGATCTCAGGGTGGGTCGGCTGATCAGGGTCGCCTACACCGAAGTCAATGATTTCTTCGCCGTAAGCCGCTTTGGCCGCATCGAGCTCTGCAAAGAGATAGGGGGAAAGCAGATCCAGACGCTTGGCGTGCTCTCTCAATCTTCCTCCAGGATATCGGCAAATTGATAGAATCCTCTGGGTTTACGTGCAATAAATCTTATCGCCTGGAGTGTCCCTTTGGCGAACGCTAACCGGCTTGAAGCGCGATGGGTTAGCTCCAGCCGCTCCCCTTCGGTCGCAAAGTAAAGGGTATGCTCTCCAGCAACGTCGCCTCCGCGCAGGGCAAAGACGGCCAGTTCGTCTGAGGCACGCTCCCCTGTATGTCCTTCACGGCCATAGATGGTTTTCGTGATCTTCCTGTTATCCTTTACGATTTCTGCAAGCTTTTTTGCGGTGCCTGAGGGCGCGTCCTTCTTATGCCGGTGGTGCATCTCCACTATCTCAACGTCGCAGTCGGGCAGCGCTTTCGTCACCTCTGCTGCAAGCTTGAACAGAAGGTTCACGCCTAAAGACATGTTCGGCGCCCACAGGATAGCGCGTTCCTCGGCACTCTCCTTCAGTTTATCGAACTCCGCATCGGATAGCCCGGTCGTACCCGAGACAAGGGGTATGCTGGAGCCTTTCATCCCTTCAAGTATCTCAAGAAGACCCGAAGGCGATGTAAACTCCACCACCACGTCGGCCTCCTTCAGTAAACTTCCTAGATCCGCCGTTATTCGGGCTCCGTATCTGGATTTTCCGATATCCGAATGATCGGGCCTCTCCACGATACCTGCAAGCTCCATATCCTCTGCCTCTGCAACCAGCCTTGTCACCCTACCTGCCATCCGACCGCAGCCGCCTGCAACTATCACACGAATCATACCGCTAGACCGTATGCAAGCATCGCCTGGCGAAGCTTTGCCAGGTTCTCTTCGGATACCGGCGCCAAAGGCAGACGCACCTCGCCGGAGTTTATACCCATAAGACCGGTTGCAGCCTTCACAGGACCGGGATTGGTCTCCGCAAACAGAGCCTTCACGAGCGGGAAGAGTTTTTGATGTACGGTCAGCGCAGCCTCGAACTCACCCTGTTCGAAGAAGCGCACCATGTTCGCGGTATCGTAGGGAGCGACGTTGGATACCACCGAGACAACACCCTTGCCGCCCACGGCCATGATGGGCAGGGTCAAGCTGTCGTTGCCTGAAAGCACCGCGACCTTGTCCACGCAGCGCCGCACTATGTCCGTGGACTGATCAACGCTGCCAGACGCCTCCTTCACCGCCACTATCTTATC
>DAOVCF010000092.1 GCA_030670165.1 Candidatus Stahliibacteriota bacterium
GCATCTGGGCTTCCTACACCTGGGGCGTGGGGGTAGAGGAACCCGTAACACCCGTAACACAACACCTCCCTTCCTTAACTATAGATAAAAGCGTAGGGGGTGAGTTTACCTTCAGCGTATCGCACTCCAATATTGTCAGGGGAATAGTAATCTGCGACGCAAGCGGACGCGTGGTCAGGGATCTAACGATCAGTGACAATCAAACCATCCATTGGGATGGAACCGATAATAAAGGTCAGGCTTTATCCCCAGGGGTTTATTTTGCACGACTATCACCGACTTCTTCAACCCTGAGACTGATCTTGATACGCTAAGATGGGCTCTAATCAGAAGCTAAAGTGGCGTTCTCCCAGGAATACGTGCTCGACCTTGCCCTTGAGCTTTTTACCGAACCAGGGCGAGTTTTGCGACAGCGAACGGTTGCTTTCCGCATCGAACGTCCAGCGCGCGGCCGGATCAAAGACCATAAGATTCGCCGGGCTGTCTTCCTTTAGTTCAACCTTCTCGCCTATGACCGACGCAGGCCCTGTGGTAAAAAGCCGCAAGAGGAGTTCGGGTTTGATAATCCCTGATTCAACCAGTCCTTCCCAGAGCACCGACAGGGCGGTCTGCAAACCAATCATCCCTGCCGGAGCGAGGTCAAGCTCCTGCTCCTTTTCTTCTATCGCGTGAGGGGCGTGATCGGTGGCTATTGCCTGGATGGTTCCGTCTTTGAGAGCCTCAAGTAGCGCCTTCCTGTCCTCATCCGTTCTCAGGGGAGGGTTGACCTTGTAGTTGGCGTCGAAGCTTAAAAGCGCCTCGTCATTGAGTAGCAGGTGGTGAGGCGTGGCCTCTGTCGTGACCTTTATCCCTTTGGCTCGTGCCTGGCGCACCAGTTCCACCCCGCGAGCGGTGGTGATGTGTGCAACGTGCAGGTGGGAGCCGGTGCAGGAGGCAAGCGCTATGTCGCGCTGGATCGCAACCTCTTCCGCCACCGCAGGTCTCACATTAAGTCCAAGCCTTGCCGAGACCGCGCTTTCGTTCATCACCCCTTCCGCACACAGGTTCGGTTCCTCCGCGTGGGTAATAACCGGTATGCCAAGCATCCCTGCATACTCAAGCGCGCGGCGCATTACTTCAGCAGAATAAATCCAGTCGCCGTCGTCTGATACTGCCACTGTACCCGCTTCCTTAAGGAGCGCGTATTCGGTAATCTCCTCGCCGGCTCTGCCCTTGGTTGTGGCTCCGACTGGGAGTATGCGCGCAAGACCGAGCTCGTCCGAGCGCTTCCTGATGAAAGCTGCCTGCTCCCTTGTATCCGTTGGAGGCTGGGTGTTCGGCATCGCGCATATTGTGGTGAAGCCTCCGGCAAGCGCAGCCCATGCGCCCGATTCCAGGGTCTCGGTATCTTCACGTCCAGGTTCGCGCAGATGGGCGTGCAGGTCTATCGAACCCGGGGATAGGAGTTTATCCTGAGCCTCGATTATCCGGGTATCGGCCTCGGCATGGATGGTCTCGCCTATTCTTGCGATGCGGCCGTCCGTGATCTCAACATCCGCCCTTCGCATGGCCTCCTCTTCAGGGAAGAAGACGTATCCGCCGCGTATGAGAAATCTAGTGCTCAAGCTCGCCTCCTGCAAGTATGTAAAGAACCGCCATGCGTACCGCTACACCGGCGCGCACCTGAGCCAACACCACCGAGTTCGAACCGTCGGCTACAGCCGGTTCTATCTCTATTCCTCTATTCATGGGTCCCGGATGCATAACCACCACGTCAGGCTTCGCCTTCTTCATCCGCTCTGCGGTCAGGCAGTAGAGCTTGCGGTACTCCCTTATCGAAGGAAACAGCCCCTTGCCTTGGCGCTCAAGCTGTAACCGGAGCATCATTATCATGTCGGCGTCGGCGAGGAGCCTATCGAAGTCGGTCTCTATCCCTACGTTTGGGAAGGCCTTCTTGAAATGAGGCGGGATAAGGGTCGCTGGCCCGCATACAGTAATCTCAGCACCCATTGTGGAGAAGCCGTAGATGGCTGAGCGTGCCACCCGGCTGTGGGTAATATCGCCTACTACCACCAGATGTCTGCCCTCGAAACTCCCCAACCTTTTGCGGGCTGCGAAGAGATCCAGAAGTCCCTGGGTGGGATGCTCGTGCGCACCGTCACCAGCGTTTACCACGAAGGCGTCGATCCTTTGGGCGATGAAGCGGGCAGCACCAGGACAGGAGTGACGTATCACCACCCCGTCTACCCGCATCGACTCGATGGTGCGAACCGTATCCAGAAGTGTCTCGCCCTTCTTAACGCTCGATGCGTCTTTGCTGAACCCGACCACGTCGGCGGAGAGCCTCTTTGCTGCCATTGCGAACGAGGTGGCGGTTCGGGTTGAGGGTTCGTAGAACATATCCAGGATGGTCTTCCCGCGCAGGGCGGGCACCAGAGGAATGGGTCTGTCCAGCACCTCGTGAAATCGCTCTGCGGTGTCGAGTATGAAGGTTATCTCTTCCCTGGATAATCCCTCAAGACCCAACAGGTTCTTGTGAGTCCAGGTCACTTCTATCCCTCCTCTGGTTCTTTTTTCTTAATAAATATACCCTCTCGCTCATCGGTTTCTTCAAGGAATACGTCTACTATCTCTTTCGTTGAAGCGGGTATCTTGCGGCCGGTGAAATCCGCTCCTATTGGCAGTTCTCGGTGGATCCTATCTACCAGCACCGCCAGCTGAATCATCTTCGGTCTTCCGAAGTCAAGAATCTCAGTTAAGGCGGCCCTTACCGTGCGGCCGGTGTAGAGCACGTCGTCTACGAGCACGATGATCTTGCCCGTTACATCGAAAGGTATCGATGTCGTCTGGACTATCGGCATCTCTGCTGCAAGCTGAAGGTCGTCCCGGTAAAGGGTTATATCTATTGCTCCCACAGGAACATCGAGTCCTTCCAGACGTTTGATCTCAGCGGCTAACCTTTTAGCCAGCGCGTCTCCTCGCCGAACGATACCCACAAGCGCAAGGTTCTCGGAACCCTTGTTGCGTTCGATTATCTGAGTGGCGATGCGGGTGATCATCCGGTTTATTTCAACCGCGTCGGCTAACTGACGCTCAGGCATGATCTTTTTCTTTGGGTTTTACTCGCAGCAGCAGAGCCAGCGGTACCACTACACAGTAGCCTGCAACGAGAAGGATGGGAGCAAGGGTGATGGAGCCGCGCGAAAGGCTATAGAACCCTGCGCCTATCAGAACAATCGCTGCGGCCAGCAGAACCCAGTTAATAAGCTGAAAGCGGGGCGTCTGGGACGCGGCCACTATCTCCTTCCTTTTCCTTTTTTTCATTTAATCTCCTTCACTTCGTTGGCGTGAATTGTGTAGATACGCACCGAGGGCTCGCTGGGATTGGTAAGGAAAAGGAGGCGTCCCAGTACCCCCCGGCGGTTCTCAAGCCCGCGGAGCGCCTGGCACAGGGAGAGATCCCCACCCTGAGTGAGTGCCTCGTATAGAAAGTTGTAGGCATCGTATCCAAGGGTTGCGGCCCAGTCAGGCTCCTTGTTGTAGCGTCTGGTGTAGTGAGCAAAGAACGTCTCGAACGGTATAGGATTTGCAATACGCCCCCCGGATGCGGCAAACCACGCCCCCTCAAAGGGCGCACCGCCGCGGCGAAGAATCTCCGTGTCCGCAAAATCATCCAGACCCAGTATGCGTACCTTCATTCTATAGTATGCTACCTGCGGAACTACCGAAAGAAGCTGTTGGCGGTCAAGGGGCAAGAAAAGAGCTTCGGCGTTTTGGTGACGGACGTTGAGAAAGGTTCCCTTCATCTCTACCACGGTGTCGCTCAAGGGGTGAGAGTAGATAACCTGGCCGCCCTCGGATCGCACCGTGGTTGCGAACGCATCGACAATCGTCTTAGCCTGCTTGTTGTTAGGGTAGAGTATTCCGAATCTCGTTATGCCGTGCCGTGTAGCGTAGCGGGCGATCTCGCGGGCCTCTAACTCGGCGTAGGAGTTCAGCTGGAAAAGACACTCGTAAAGGGAAAGCAGACCTGGGTCGGTTGAGGTAGGCGAGATCATAACGATACCGGCTTTGGCTGCGATTTTTGCAACAGCGTTTACTTCTGCCGAGGTCAGCGGCCCTACGATGACCTTGGCTTTCTTGCGGATTAGGGCCTCTGCCCCTCTGGCGGCCTGGGTTGGATCGGAGCGGGTATCGTATATCTCCAGATGAATCTTGCTGCCTCCATTAAGGCTGTGTGCAAGTTCAATTCCTTCTCTTACCGACTGGCCGTATGCCGAGAAACTCCCTGAAAGGGGCAGGAGCACCCCGCAGACGAGTTCACCCTTGAGCGCCGCCGCCGAAATCTCTCGCCTTCCTATCTTGTCAATATACGGACTGCGCGGGAAGCGCGCTCGAAGCTCGGCAAAGTAGCGCTCGGCCGAGGTATAGTTCTCCAGTTCAAAAGCCCGCATTCCCAATCGGAAAAGGAGCCACTCCGCTACCTCGGTTTCCTTATAATTATCGTAAAGATCCGTAAGAACGTTGTAATCCAGCTCCCGCCCCAATAGGTTCTTGGCCTGCGATTCCGCCTTCTTTCGCTCACCGGGATTGTCAGAATAAAGGTAGGTCTCGAAGTATGCTAAAAGTGCGGGCACGTAAAGCCCAAAGTGCTCATAGCCTTGTGCCAGCACGATTTGAACCTTTGGGACTAATGGGGATTTGGGAAACTCCGCCTCAAGCTGCTGGGCCGCGCCCACCGCGTGCCGCCAGTCCTTTTTCTTGACAAAAGCGAGCGATGTGAGGTAGTATGCGTCATCTACAAGCTCGGAGCGGGGATAACCCTTTATGACCGCGGTGAACGAAGATATCGCCTTCTCGTAGTCCGCTTTCTTGTAGAACGCCTCCCCTGCCTGGAACACCGCCAGGGCTTCGGCTTCGTATCTGTCCCTGTTTACAAAAAGCCACGCGCATCCAGTGGCCGAGAGAAGAACACCGGTAGCCAACAACGGCCCCAAGGCCTTTCTTAAGTAACTCATCTTAGAGTATTAGCCAGGCGTTCTTTGGTAAGCTCTACGTAGGAACGTCCTGCCTCGCGAATCATCTCTATAGTAGACGGATCAAGCGTGCGTTTGATGGCCCCTGGAATACCCACCACCAGGCTGTGCGGCGGGACTTCCATGCGTTCGCGCAGGAGGGCACCGGCCGCAATCACCGAGCCCTTTCCGATCCTCGCACCGTCCAATATGATCGCGCCCATGCCGATAAGACAGTCGTCGGCTATCTCGCAGCCGTGAACGACTGCACCGTGTCCAACCGTTACGCGATCACCTATGATCACAGGTAGCTCATGGGTAACGTGCAGAACGCAGTTATCCTGGATGTTGGTTTCGCGTCCGATCTTGATGTAGTTGATGTCCCCGCGCAGCACCGCGTTGTACCATACGCTGGATAACTCGCCCAGCTCGACTTGGCCTATAAGGTGGGCACCCGCTGCTATAAAGCAGCGCTTCGCTACTATACCGGATTTTGGAGCATCATGCATCTCGTCTGGATTCTACCTTATTACCCGTTCGAAGTCAAGCGTCCTCACCCCACAAAGTTAGAGACTAACTTTGCGGGGACCCCGATGGAACGATACCGATAGAAACCACATGCAAAGCTTGGCTGGCTAGTCTTTTCTCTGCGAACTTTTTCGCGTAGCGAAAAAGGAGCATCTTCTCCCCTTGACTCAAAGCCCAGGATACTTATTATTACATTAATGAGAGAACCGACGTGAATAAATTAGGACCAGAAGAGTTGTTTAAGGCTATCTTTGAGCGCTTGCCCCTGGCTTCGTTTTCATGCGACGCGGAAGGGATTGTTGTCGCTTGGAACGAGGCCGCCGAACGCCTCTACGGCTACAAAAAAAAGGATGCCCTGGGCCGTGAGATCGTTGACCTCATTCTTCTCCCTGATGAGAGCGATGAGGAGGAGGATTTAATTCGTCAGGTATTTTCAGGGCAGGAGTTGAGGGGTATAAAGCGAAGCCGTCGTTGTGCTGACGGTCGTCTGCTTGAGGTGCTGACTACCTTCTATCCCATACGTGATCTGCAAGGAAAGGTAAGCAGGGTCGTGCTTGTGGAGAGCAAAACCGCTGACCTTAGTGGCGCCGAGGCGCTGCGGGAGTCCCATGAGAGATTCCTTACCGTGTTGGACAGTCTGGATTCGGGAGTTTATGTCGCGGACATGGAAACCTACGAGATTCTCTTTGCGAACCAGAAGATGCGTAATTATTTCGGCAATATCGAAGGCAAAACCTGTTGGCAGGTCCTGCAACATGGTCAGAGCGGACCTTGTGATTTTTGTACGAATGACAAGCTGCTTGACGCCGAGGGCGAGCCGACCGGTGTTTACGCGTGGGAGTTTCAGAATACCATTAATGGATTCTGGTGTGAGATACGGGATCGCGCGATCAGATGGGTTGATGGCCGCATGGTCCGGCTGGAGATAGCCATGGACGTCACCAAACGCAAGCGGGCCACCGAGGCGCTGCGGGAGAGCGAATCTCGCTTTCGTGTCATATTCGAGCGTGCCGGTATCGGTATGGCGTTAATGGATATGGATGAAAATCTTTTGCAAACCAATCATGCCCTTCAGGAGATGCTTGGTTATAGCGCCGAAGAATTGCAGGGCATGACGTTGGATCAGATTACACATCCGGACGATATCAAGAGAGAGTTTGATTTAATTAAAGAGAGGCGGATAGATAAGAGAGAAGACCGGTATCAGACAGAAAAACGCTATATCCGTAAAGACGGCCAGATAATCTGGGGATTTTTGACCGCCACGACAGTTCGAGACCCATCCGGTGGAGAGCTTTACGGTCTTGGAATGGTGGAGGACATCACCGAACGCAGGCGGGCCGAGGAAACGCTTGAGCGTGAACGTAAGGCCTTTCGTATCATAGCAGAGGCAGCGGCTAATGCCACGGATATACCTGACTTATGCCAGCGGGTCATTGAAGGTTTTGTTGATATCATGGGATTTGATTCCGGCGCGGTGCGCCTTTACGATGAAGGCAAACGGATTCTCGAAGCAGTGGCGGCGACCGGTATGAACGAAGGGGAGGCAGGAAGCAAGCCTTCGCCTCGCTCTATTGATAACCCTACACATATACCATCCATCGTTGCACGTACACGCCAGGCTATCTTCGCTCCGGATGTAAGAGGTCATGAGATACTTAAGACCCACAAGCAGAGATTAGAGGAACTGGGGATTCGTTCCCTTATCACCTGGCCTATCTTAGGTGCAGGAGACAGGCTTTTAGGTGTGATGCACCTTGTAGCCGGCACACCGAAGGAGATTCCCGAAAGCCACCGCGTTTTCTTCCAAACGGTGGCCGAGATGTTTGCTACCGTTCTTGAGCGCAAGCGGGCCGAGGAGGGGATTAAACGTCACAGCCGGGAGCTCAGCACATTGCTTGAGGTCAGTACCGAGGTTTCCGCCACTTTGGATGTGGAGGAGGTGACCCGACTGATAGCGGAACGGGCCACCGAACTCATAGGTGCCGACGGCTGCACTATCTATAGATTCGATCCCCAGACCGAAGAACTCGTTCCTAAAATAACCACT
>DAOVCF010000016.1 GCA_030670165.1 Candidatus Stahliibacteriota bacterium
GTTCTTTTACGCGGGATAGACAAGGACGAGGTGGCGCGCGGGATGGTCGTTGCCAAGCCAGGTTCGATTAAGCCTCATGTGAAGTTTACGGGTCAGGTGTACATTCTCAAGAAGGAGGAGGGTGGACGTCACAGTCCGTTCTTTGCCGGCTACCGTCCTCAGTTTTACATACGTACTACTGACGTTACGGGTTCTGTTGTGCTTCCGGAGGGGGTGGAGATGGTGATGCCTGGGGACAACGTTGAGTTGACGGTTGAGCTTATCAGTGACGTTGCATTGGAGGACGGTTCTCGTTTTGCCATCCGTGAGGGCGGTCGAACCGTCGGCGCCGGAGTGGTTACCAAGGTTATCGAGTAATGCGTGTAATCATAACACTTGCCTGTTCGGAGTGTAAGCGACGCAACTACACTACCACCAAGAATAAGCGCAACACGCAGGATCGCGTCACCCTGAAGAAATACTGCCGATTCTGCCACAAGCATACAGAGCATAAAGAAGTCAAGTAACAGGCCTGTAGCTCTAACGGCAGAGCACCGGACTCCAAATCCGGGTGTTGGGGGTTCGAATCCCTCCAGGCCTGCTTGAACCAAGCGAGGAATAGGTGTTTGCTAAGATTAGAGATTTTTTCAAAGGCGTAGTGAGTGAGATGAAGCGCGTTTCGTGGACGTCGCGCAAGGAGCTTATAGCCTCTACTACCGCTGTTCTTATCCTGAGCCTCATAATGACCTTGTTCATTTGGGGCGCAGATTCGGTATTCAAAGCACTTCTGTCGCTTATTTTGAAGGCATTCGCATGAAGTTTTTTGTCGTTCACACCTACACCGGGCACGAAGCCAAGGTTAAGAAGTTGCTTTCAAAGCTTATCGAGCGCAGTGAGTTGGCGGATAAGTTCGGACGGATAATAGTGCCTGTGGAACGGGTGTGGCGCGTTAAGAAAGGCAAAAAGAGTGTGGAGGAGAGACGTCTCTTTCCAGGACACATCCTTGTGGAGATGGAACCTGGTGAGGAGACGTTTAAGCTGGTTAGTTCTACTCCTGGAGTGGTGAGACTTTTGGGAACCCAAAAGAGTCCCTCCGCTCTGTCAGAAGAAGAGACTGTGGCCGTTCTGGAGGAGATGAACAAGGGGCAGGAGAAGATGACTGCCGAAGTGCCGTTCTCGACCGGCGAGAGCGTCAAGATCACCTCAGGGCCTTTTGCCGGTTTTATCGGGACAGTGGATGAGATCAACCCGGAGAGAGGGAAGGTGCGGGTGTTTGTAACGATTTTCGGGCGCTCGACGCCCATAGAACTTGATATTATCGAAGTGCAAACGATTTAACAGACGAAGGAGTAAGAAAGTGGCCAAGGTTAAAGGTAAACCGGTTATTGGACAGATCAAGCTGCACATCCCGGCAGGTCAGGCGACTCCTGCTCCTCCGGTAGGTCCTGCTCTGAGTCAGTGGCAGCTTAACATCCCGGATTTCTGCAAGCAGTTCAACGCTGCTACATCCAAGCTCTCTCCGGGATTGACCACGCCGGTGGTTATCACCGTCTACAAGAATAAAACCTTCTCCTTCGTAACCAAGAGCCCTCCTGCGTCAGTCCTTTTGAAGCAGGCATGCAAGATAGCCAAGGGATCGAGCACACCCAATACCGTGAAGGTGGCTTCTATCAAAAGGAAGCAGCTTCTTGAGATCGTCCGTAAGAAGAAAGCCGATCTCAATGCCGCATCCGATGATGCCGCCGTGAGGATTATCGAAGGAACCGCCCGATCCATGGGCATCACGGTGGAGGATTGATGCAGCACGGCAAACGATATCGAGATATTGCTACAAAGGTAGATGCGACCCGCTACTATCCGTTGGATGAGGCCCTGCCCTTGCTTAAGGAGACGGTAAGTGCCAAGTTCGATGAGACCGTGGATATAGGTGTCAAGCTGGGTGTTGATCCTCGCAAGGCTGATCAGATGGTGCGCGGTACGGTTTCTTTGCCCAAGGGAACCGGCAGGGAAGTTAAGGTGCTGGTTTTCACCAAGGGCGAGAAGGAGCAAGAGGCAAAAGAGGCAGGCGCGGATTACGTCGGCCTCGATGACCTTGTAGAGAAGGTTCAGGGTGGCTGGTTCGACTTTGATGTGGCGGTAGCTACGCCGGACACGATGTCTGTGGTCGGAAGGTTGGGTAAGCTTTTGGGTCCCAGAGGTCTTATGCCTTCGCCCAAGGCCGGAACCGTAACCGTTGATGTCGCTCAGGCGGTGAAGCAGATTAAAGCCGGACGGGTGCAGTTCCGTACAGACCGCACGGGTAACGTTCACGGAGTGCTCGGCAAGATGAGTTTTTCAGCCCAGGAGATTAAGGCAAACCTGTTGGCGTTTATTTCCGAGCTTGCGAGACTGCGCCCCAAGACCTTCAAAGGACAGTACATCCGCTCGATCTATGTATCAGCCACGATGGGACCGTCCATAAAGCTTGATCCTAAAGAAGTTGCGGAACTTGCGCGCAAAGAGGAGCTGTAATGATCAAGGCGGGGAAGAAGAAGCTGGTGACCGAACTCGTCCGGGAGTTTGCCAAGGCAGATAACTACTACTTTGTCGATTTTACCGGGATCAATGCCAACGATGTAACCCACCTGCGTAGCGAGCTGCGCGCTGAGAACGCCCGGATGAAGGTGGTTAAGAACCGCTTGCTGGTACGTGTTCTATCAGAGCTCGACGTAGAGATCCCTGATCCAGCGGTTCTGCTTGGCTCTACCGCTGTGCTTTATTCACTGGACGACGAGTTGGTTCCGGCACGCAAGGTCTCGGAGTTCGCCGGAAAGGATGTTCCCATAAGATTCAAGGGAGCGTTTCTTGAAGGACGTTTCCTTACGGTTGAGGAATTAGAGCGTCTGGCAAAGATTCCATCACATGCGGAGTTGCTTTCGCAGCTCGTCGGTTTATTTGAAGGAACAAAGAGTGCGCTGGTCAATGTTTTGCAGGCCAAGCTGCATGAGTTAGTAGGAGTTTTGAGTTCGCTCAGAGCGCAAAAGGAGGTACAATGAGCGAAGAAGCCGCCAAGGCTACGGAGACAAAAGAGACTCAAGAGCCTAAAGAGGCCAGGAAAGCAGAAGCTAAAAAGGCCAAGGAAACCGCTACTGCGGTTGCCGAAAAGAAAGAAGAGAAGAAGGTAAAGAAGACCACGGCTAAGTCCGGCACAGCCCAGCTGGATAAGCTTGTCGATGAAATCGGTTCTCTTACCGTTCTCGAACTTGCAGAGCTGGTAGATACCTTGAAGGAAAGGTTTTCAATCCAGGCGGTTGCCGTTTCTTCTGTCGCTGCTGCTGGTCCCCCTGCCGAGGCTCCTGTCGAGAAGAGCGAGTTTGATATTGTACTCACCGATGTCGGCGGACAGAAGTTGCAGGTTCTCAAAGAGGTGCGCAGCGTCACCAGCCTTGGACTCAAGGAAGCCAAAGAGCTTATCGACAATCTGCCTGGAACCGTCAAGGAAGCCGCCGGCAAAGAGGAAGCCGAGGAGATCAAGAAAAAACTGGAGTCGGTTGGAGCCAAGGTAGAGCTGAAGTAGATTGATGAAGTTCAAGGACTTCTCGAAGCTTCCGAAATACGGAACGGCCGGGGCGATTGAAAACATCCAGGTGGGCTCCTTTGAGGAGTGTCTGCAGACTGACGTTCCGTCCGAGAAGCGTAAATCCACAGGCCTGGAAGCCGCTTTCGGCGAGGCCTTTCCTGTAGAGGATATTCACAGTCATCTTAGGCTTGAATATCTGGGGTACGAAGTAGGGCCTTTGCTTTATACGCCTGAGGAGGCGATAGAACGCGGCGCTACCTACTCCAGGCCTGTAAACGGTTTCTTCAGGTTGACCCGGTTCTTTGAACCCGAAGAAAAGGGGGCCGAGCCACGCATAAAGGATGTAATCGAACAGAAGGTCTACATCTGTGACGTTCCCTACATCACCTCGGGCGGCAGCTTTATCATCCACGGGGTGGAGCGTGTGGTTATCAGCCAGTTGCAGCGCTCACCTGGTATCTACTTCTCATTTATGAAGGGCGCCTACTCCACGCTGATTGTTCCCGAACGCGGCGCCTGGTTTCAGATAGACGTGGGAACCAATAACGTTCTCACCGCGGTGTTTGAGCGAAGGCGCAAGGTGCCACTTTTTACTTTCCTAAGGGCTTTGGGTTACATCCCCGAGGATATGGTGAATGAATTCGTTCGCACGCGCGAGACAGCTCCCAAAAAGGGAGTTGTTTTGGCCGCCACGGTCAAGACCTCGGATGGCGTGACACTGGCCGACCTTGGCGACGAACTCAACACCGAACTCTGTGATTTTCTTGCCGAACGTGGGGTCACCAAGGTCAAGGTCTTCGATGAGGACCGCTACGGTGTGCGGGTGCTTATCGATTCGATCCGTGCCGACAAGTCCACATCGGAAGACGACGCCTTACGGAGGATTTACTACAAGCTGCGTTCGGTGATGCCCTCAACGATCGACCTGGCCAAACGACTTGTTTTCGGGATGCTTTTCGATTACCGCCGATTCAGCCTGGGCAGGGTCGGCAGACACAAGCTTAACGCGAAACTCGGGTTTAAGAGAAGAAAGGATCTGATCCTGCGCAAGGACGAGATGCTTGCCATATCGAAGAGACTTATCGAGTTCGCCGAGCGCCGCTACCCATCCGATGATATGGATCACCTGTCCAACCGTCGGGTTAAGGGTATAGGAGAGCAGCTTTACAACGTCTTCCGACAATCGCTCCTGCAACTTGGGCAGAACGCCAAGGAGCGCGCAAGCTTCATCGACGAGGAAAAGGCTACACCACTTGAACTCCTCAACTCTCCGGTCGTCTCCAACAGCGTTACGCGTTTCTTTACCACCGGTGCCGTATCCCAGTTCATGGAACAGGTCAATCCGTTGGCGGAGCTTACCCATAAGCGTCGTCTGACGGCACTCGGTCCGGGCGGGCTCACCAAGGATACAGCGGGTTTCGAGGTGCGTGACGTTCACTACTCCCACTTCGGCCGCATATGTCCTATCGAGACACCGGAAGGACAGAACATCGGTCTCATCACCTCGCTTGCCTACTACGCCAAGATCGACTCCTACGGCTTCATAAAGACCCCTTACGTAAAGGTCGAGAACGGTCGTGTAACCGATAAGATTGATTACCTGAATGCCGAAGCCGAAGAGAAGTTTGCCATCGCACCCTCTGATGAGCTTGAGCTTGACTCCGAGGGCCGCATCAAGGGCAAGAAGGTCTCTGCGCGTTATCGTGCTGAGGTGGTGATGGTTCCGCCCGAAAAGATTGACTACGTAACCTTCTCTCCCAAACAGATATTCGCACCTTCTACCTCTCTTATTCCATTCCTTGAGCATGACGACGGCGACCGGGCTCTCATGGGTTCAAATATGCAGCGTCAGGCCGTACCCCTTATTCAGTCAGAGGTTCCTTACGTTATGACAGGTATAGAGGAGACCGTTGCCCGAAAGGCGAAGTCGGTTGTTGTGGCGGATGCGTCCGGACGGGTGGCCTACGTGGATGCCAAGAGGATTCTTCTTGAGACGAAGGACGGTATCCAGGAGTACCGGTTACGTAACTTCCAGAAATCCAATCAGTATACCTGTATTCACTACCGGCCGATCGTTAAACCTGGCGAGCGTATAAAACGCGGTCAGGCTCTGGCCGACGGTCCCTCAACCTGTCAGGGGCATCTTGCACTGGGACGCAACATTCTTGTTGCTTTTATGCCTCTGTGGGGTTACAACTACGAGGACGCAATCGTTCTCTCAGAGCGTATTCTGGTGGATGATGAGTTTACCTCGATCCAGGTTCTTGAATATGAGATCGAAGCCAGAGAGACAAGACTCGGTCCGGAGGAGATTACGAGAGATATACCCGGAGCCGCCGAGTCCGACCTGGTTGATCTTGACGAGTTCGGGGTCGTTCGCATCGGGGCGGAGGTCAAGCCCGACGATATCCTTGCGGGTCGCATCACACCTCGCGGTGATACGGAACTTACCCCTGAGGAACGACTTCTTCGTGCGATCTTCGGGGAGAAGGCGACAAACGTCCGCGATACCTCTCTGCGCGTGGAACCAGGGGTCTTCGGTACGGTGATAGGATGCAGGATCCTTACACGCAACACCCAGGATCCCTTAGCACGTTGCGTAATCGAGGAACGCCGTAAGGGTGTTGAGAAGCGCTTCGAGGACCGTCGTGGACTCTTGATTGCTCAACGCGACACAGAACTGCGCCGCTTGCTTTCCGGCCAGAAGCTTGCTGCTTCCGTTATTGATAAACGCGGCAAGGAAGTGCTTGCCAAGGGTCTGCTTCTCACCGATTCCTTTCTTGAGGCTCTGCCTTTTGACAAGCTGAAGCTTGCAAAGATTGAGCTTACGAATAAGGGAAGGACAGAAAAGCTCTCCGGGTTGCTTGAGCGAACAGCCAAGGCGCTTGTCGAGCTGGAAGATGAGCTGCGTAGTCAGCTTGAGAGCACCTCAAGAGGCGACGATTTGCCGCACGGGGTGATTAAATCGCTAAAGATCTATATAGCCCAGAAGCGCGACCTTTCGGTGGGCGACAAGCTTTCAGGTCGCCACGGGAACAAGGGTGTTGTATCCAAGATCCTTCCTGTCGAGGATATGCCTTACCTGTCAGACGGCACACCGATTGACATGGTTCTTAACACACTGGGTGTACCCTCACGTATGAACATCGGACAGATTCTTGAAACGATCCTTGGATACGCCGCTCGCCGATTGGGTTACAAGGCTGTCTGTCCGATCTTTGAGGGTGCCACGACTGAAGAGATCAAAGAAGAACTTCGTGAAGCCGGTCTGCCTCTTTCCGGCAAGGTGAAGCTTCGCGACGGGCGCACCGGCGAGGAGTTCGATGAAGAGGTTACCGTAGGGTACATGTATATGATGAAGCTCATTCATATGGTTGACGACAAAATTCATGCCCGTTCGACCGGAACCTACTCTCTGATTACCCAGCAGCCTCTGGGTGGAAAGGCTCAGTTCGGCGGCCAGCGTTTCGGAGAGATGGAAGTCTGGGCGCTTGAGGCCTACGGTGCTGCTCATACCCTTCAGGAGATGTTAACCATCAAGTCGGATGACGTGGAAGGACGCAACGCCTTGTATGAGGCGCTTATCAAGGGGAAGAACCCTCCGCCTCCAACGATGCCCGCAAGCTTTAACGTGCTTGTAAAGGAGCTTCGGGGGCTTGGGCTTAATCTGGTTCCCCTAAAGGAGAAGAAGGATGCCTCCTGATAGAGTTGAAGGTTGGGATTTTGATGCTCTCAGGATTCAAATAGCCTCGCCTGATGACGTACGCAGCTGGTCTATGGGTGAGGTTACCAAGGCAGAGACCATCAACTACCGGACGCAGAAGCCTGAGCGTGACGGGTTGTTCTGTGAGCGTATCTTCGGTCCTGTCAAGGACTATGAGTGCAGCTGCGGCAAGTACAAGAAGGTTCGCTACAAGGGGATAGTCTGTGACCGCTGCGGCGTTGAGATTACAACCTCGGCGGTACGCCGGGAACGCATGGGGCACATCGAGCTGGCAATCCCTGTTGTTCATCCCCTATTCTACAAGGTTCCTCCTTCCAAGATAGGCAAACTTCTCGATCTATCCGCCGGACAGATTGAGAGTATCATCAACTACGAAGCTTACGTTGTGCTTGAGGCAGGTTCGGCACCCTACAAGAAGCTTTCCCTTATCTATGACGAGGACGAGTATTACGAGGCGATATCGAAATACGAGGGGCTTAAGGCCGGGATGGGTGCAGAGTCGCTTTTGGAACTTTTAAGGGAGATAGACCTTGATGACCTTTCGGCTGAGCTTAAATCGCGAATCAAGCACGAGGTATCCAAACGTCGGGTGTTGCTTGATCGCCTCAAGATCGTAGAGGCGTTCCGCCAGTCTGAGAACCGCGTGGAGTGGATGATTCTTGAGGTTATACCGGTTATCCCGCCCGACCTGCGTCCCCTTGTGGCCCTTGAGGGTGGTCGCTATGCGACCTCGGATATCAACGATCTTTATAAACGTGTCGTCGTCCGCAACAACCGGCTGAAGCATCTGATGTCCATCAAGACCCCGGATATCATTCTCAAGAACGAGAAGCGGATGCTTCAGGAGGCTCTAAACGCGCTGTTCGATAACGAGCACCTTGCTCGTCCGGTCAGGGGACGCGGCAACCGTCCGCTTAAATCCCTGTCCGAGACCCTTAGAGGTAAGCAGGGACGCTTCCGACGCAACCTTTTGGGCAAA
Source organism: Candidatus Stahliibacteriota bacterium (assembly GCA_030670165.1). Classification (GTDB taxonomy): domain Bacteria; phylum Hydrothermota; class Tepidihabitantia; order B3-TA06; family B3-TA06; genus B3-TA06. The sequence continues at coordinate 8,242 of DAOVCF010000016.1, forward strand.
CGAGTCGACTACTCCGGTCGTTCGGTGATCGTAGTAGATCCGCATCTTAAGCTTCACGAATGCTCCCTTCCCAAGGAGATGGCCAAGGAGCTTTTCAAACCGGTAGTCCTGCAGCGCCTGGAAGCGCGTAAGGTTGCTCAGTCCGATCGCAGTGCCAAGGAGCTCTTCCGTATGGGAGCGCCTGAGATGTGGGAGGTACTGGAGGAAATCGTTAAATCGCACCCAGTGCTCCTCAACCGAGCACCTACCCTGCACCGTCTCTCGGTAGAAGCCTTCTATCCCCGGCTGTGGGAGAACCGTGCTATCGGTATCCATCCTCTGGTCTGCCCACCATTCAACGCGGACTTTGACGGCGACACCATGTCTGTTCACGTGCCCTTCACGCCCGAGGCGATCCTTGAAAGCTCGGTGCTCCTCCTGGCATCGAACAACGTCCTCTCGCCCGCGAACGGGAGACCTTTGATGGTGCCCGGCCAGGACATGGTGCTTGGGATCTACTACATCACCAAGCGATATTCTGGCAAGGCGAGAGATCAAAGATTTCTGTACGACGATTTCCAGGAACTGCACGTGGCCTATGACAACCACGATCTGGGGTTGTTTGACGAGATTGACTGGGTGCATAACGGCAAGAAGATACACACCACGATGGGGAGGGTTTTCCTCAACGAGATTCTTCCCCCCGAACTGCGTTTTGTCAACGAGGTGCTCGACAGCAAGAAAACGGTCAACCTGATAGCCCGTTGCTTCAAGCGATTCGGTTTCAAGCGCACCGCAGAGCTTCTGGATTCGCTCAAGGAATTGGGATTTTACTATGCTACTCGATCCGGTGCCTCTATAGGGATTGACGATCTGGTTGAGCCGCACACCAAGCAAAAGATCATCGAACATGGTATGAAGGAGGCCAAGCGGTATTACGACGCATACGAGAAGGGTGTCATTACCGAGCGGGAGAGGTACAATAATGTAGTGAACATGTGGGTTAACGTATCGAGGGAGCTTTTGGATTACATGATGAGCGATCTTGCGTTGGATCAGGACGGATTCAACCCTCTCTTCATGCTTATTGATTCAGGTGCTCGTGGTTCCAAGGATCAGGCCAAGCAGCTTGCTGCGATGCGCGGACTTATGTCACGTCCTTCTCGTCGCTTGACCGGTGAGGAGGTAATTGAGCGTCCTATCGTTAGTTCTTTCAAGAACGGTCTTACGGTTCTCGAGTACTTCCTCTCTACACACGGTGCGCGTAAGGGCCTGACTGACACCGCTCTCAAAACCGCGGAGGCCGGTTACCTTACACGTCGCCTTGTTGACGCCGCCCAGGATGTCATCGTTTCCATTGATGATTGTGGGACGATTCTGGGTGAAAAGGTTGGCGCACTGCGTGAAGGCGGAAAGGTGATGGAGACGCTTTCTGAGCGTATCATCGGCCGCATAGCACTGCAGAGCGTTCAGAATCCTATCACTGGTGAGATGATAGTCTACGCCGGCGAAGAGATCACCGAAGAGAAGGCAGCCGAGATAGAACAGGTAGGTATAGAGAAGGTGCGTGTCCGGTCGGTACTGACGTGTGAAGCCGCCGGCGGAACATGCGCTCAGTGCTACGGCCGTAATCTGGCGACCGGCAGGATGGTTGAGATAGGCGAAGCGGTTGGGATCATGGCTGCCCAATCGATTGGCGAACCTGGCACCCAGCTTACCCTTCGCACCTTTCACTACGGCGGTGTTGCACAGCGCGCGGCAGAAGAGACGAGTATGGAGGCCAAATTCGACGGTAAGGTAAAGCTCGGCAAGCTGGAAACGGTCGAGCGCTCCGATGGTGCAACGATTGTAATTGGTGAGGGCGGTACGATTGAACTCACTTCAGAAAAACGCAAGGTCACCTTTATTGTTCCGAAGGGGTCTCTGCTTCGGCTCAAGGACGGCGAGGAGGTCAGCGAAGGAACCGTTCTCTTTGAATGGGAGCCCTACGTGATCTCAATTATCTCGCATAACCCTGGCAAGGTTCGCTTTGTGGATATCATCCCCGGGGTTACCCTGCGCGAGGACGTGATCGGCACCTCCGAACGCAAACAGATGATTATCGTCGAGGACAGAGAGAAACGTCGTCACCCTCAGCTTGAGATCCGTGATGCTAAGAATAAGACGTTGGAACGCTATGAGCTGCCGGCAGGTGCATACCTACTTGTTGAAGACGGTGCCAAGATGGGCGCAGGAGAGATACTCGCCAAGTTCCAGCGGGCGATCGGCAAGACTACCGATATCACCGGAGGTCTGCCTCGAGTCTCAGAGCTTTTCGAAGCCAAGCATCCTAAGAACCCAGCGATTATTGCAGATATCGACGGGACGGTTCATATAGATCCGCCGGATGAGGGTGTGCGCCGTTTGCGTATCGTATCCGAGTCAGGGACCGAGAAGGAGTACAAGGTTCCTTACGCCAAGTATCTTCTTGTTGAGGATACAGGCTACGTGAAGGCGGGCGAGAAGCTCTGTGAGGGTAACATAGATCCTCATGACATCCTGCGCGTTAAGGGACGCATGGCCGTGATGGAGTATCTGACCAACGAGATTCAGGAGGTTTACCGCATGCAGGGGGTGAGGATTAACGACAAGCATATAGCACTTATCGTACGACAGATGCTTAGCAAGGTAAAGATAGACGATCCAGGAGACTCCACGTTCGTAGAGGGAGAGATCGTCGAGAAACAGCGTATCCAGGAGGCGAATGATAAGCTTCGGGCTGAGGGGACTGCTCCCGCGACCTTCCATCCCATCCTCCTGGGTATCACCAGAGCCTCACTCACTACTGACAGCTTCTTTGCAGCCGCTTCATTCCAGGAAACCACCAGGATTCTCTCGATGGCTGCTGTGGAGGGCAAGGTAGATCACCTTACAGGGCTTAAGGAAAACGTGATCGTGGGCAAGCTGATCCCGGCCGGAACCGGGTTCCCTCGCTTTGCCCTTAAAAGCGGAGAAGAAGAAGAGATCATAGAGCAAGAAGAGATGCCAAAAACGGAGGCCGGATAGAGATGCCAACAGTTAATCAGCTGATTCGTTACGGCCGTAAGATGCCTAAGCGCAGATCCTCGACAGCCGCGCTTGGTGGCAATCCTCAGAAACGGGGTGTTTGTACGCGTGTCTACACCACCACTCCGAAGAAGCCGAACTCGGCTCTCAGAAAGGTGTGTAAGGTGCGTTTAACAAACGGCTACGAGGTGATTGCCTACATCCCGGGCGAAGGGCATAACCTTCAGGAACACTCGGTTGTTTTAATCCAGGGCGGTCGTGTTAAAGATCTGCCTGGTGTGCGCTACCGTGTGATTCGAGGGGTGTTGGATACCGCAGGCGTCGAAGGTCGAAAACAAGCTCGCTCACTGTATGGGGTGAAGCGCCCCAAAAAGGCTTAAGGAGGTTCCGTGGGCAGAAGACATAGAGCCTCGGTGCGTGAGATCCAGCCGGACCCACGTTACAACTCAACACTTGTTGCCAAGTTCATCAACGACCTTATGTGGGCTGGCAAGAAAACGGTGGCGCAGAAGATCTTCTACGAAGCGCTGGAGATTATAGAGCGCAAGATGAAGGAAGACGCCTATACGGTTTTTGAACGTGCGTTTAACAACGTCAGGCCAGTGCTTGAGGTGAGGCCACGTCGTGTAGGCGGTTCCACCTACCAGGTTCCGATGGAGGTAAGGTTTAAGCGCCGCCAATCCTTGGCTATCAAGTGGATCATCCGCGCGGCTCGCTCAAGAAGTGAGTATCGTATGTCTGAAAGGTTGGCTAACGAGCTCTTGGATGCCGTCCGGAATCAGGGTGCAGCATACAAGAAGAAGGAGGAGACCCATAAGATGGCCGAGGCAAACCGTGCGTTCGCACACTTCCGATGGTAGAGACTGGAGCAGGAATGAACCAAGAAACCCATAAATGGTGGCTGGTGGATGCCCGTGACAAGGTTCTGGGTCGTCTGGCAACGCGTATAGCTACGATCTTGATGGGCAAGAGCAAGCCGACCTACACGCCGCATGTGGATGCAGGCGACTTTGTCGTGGTCCTGAACGCCGATAAGGTTCGTCTAACAGGTAAGAAGGCCGAGAATAAGGTCTACTATCATCATACCTTCTACCCGGGCGGCTTGAAGGAGATTCCGTTCAAGATGATGCGTAAGCGTCACCCAGAGCGTGTGCTGTTCCTGGCGGTAAAGAACATGCTGCCAAAGAATAAGCTTCGCGCTTGCAGGCTGCGAAGGCTCAAGATCTATGCATCGGCTTTGCACCCGCACCATGCGCAGAAGCCTGAGATGCTTGAGATTGGAGGTCGCTGATGGCAGCTGAGCATGCCGTCGGAACCCGCAAGCGTGCGACCGCTAAGATCTGGCTTACCCCAGGGGAAGGTAAATTTACGGTCAACGGCAAAGAACTTGATGAGTATCTTAAACGCAAGGATTTGTTCCTTGCGGCCATTCGCCCGCTTGAAGTAACGAAGGCCATAAAGAGATTTGACGTTCGCGTTCAGGTAAAAGGCGGGGGAACCTCTGCTCAGGCAGGCGCTATCAGTTTGGGGGTGGCACGTGCGCTTGCCAAACATGAGCCGGATCTTCAGAAGGCCTTGAAGGATGCCAGTCTTCTTACGAGAGACCCCAGAGAGAAAGAACGTATGAAGTATGGCTTAGCTAAACGCAGAAAGAGTTTCCAATGGACAAAGCGATGAGTAAAGAGCAGGATAGTGCCGTGGGCGTCCCGGTTGTGTCTTTTGATCTCAAGAGTTTGCTTGAGGCCGGTGTGCATTTTGGTCACCGAGCCAGGCGGTGGAACCCGAAGTTCGAGCGCTTCGCTTACGGGAAGCGCAATGGCATTCACATCATAGACATCCGTCAGACCATTGAGCGTTTGCGGCTCGCTTACGAGGCGGTCGGCTCGATACTTGAGACCGGCGGCGATGCTATCTTCGTGGGAACCAAGCAGCAGGCACGCGAGATAATAACCGAAGAAGCCGAACGTTGCGGCAGTCACTTCGTGGTTGACCGTTGGGTTGGCGGGCTTCTCACCAACTTTGGAAACATCTCCCAGCGTGTCCAGCGTTACGCAGAGCTTGACTCGATTATAACAGGCGAGCAGTTCAAGGGTCTTCCGGAAAAAGAACAGGTGCGACTCATGCGGCTTCACCGCAAGATGAGCAAGCTTTACCGGGGTGTCAAGAACATGGATTCCATACCCGGGTTGATGTTCGTTGTCGATCCGGTGAAAGAGGCCACCGCGGTAGCCGAAGCCAAAAGACTCAATATACCGGTTATCGCATTAATTGATACAAACGGGGATCCGGATTCGGTGGACTACCCAATCCCCGGTAACGACGACGCCATGCGTTCGATCAAGCTTGTGACCTCGGTCGTTGCAGATGCGGTTATGCGTATCAAGAAGGTTTTTGAGACCGACCTTGGAGAAGAAAGAGAGGATGAATCGTGAGCGAACTGGATGCGATTAGGGAACTGCGGGCGCGGACCGGCGCCGGAGTACTTGATTGCAAGAAGGCGATTTCTGAATCCGGAGGTGATATCCAGAAGGCAATAGATGTACTTCGCAAGAGGGGCATCGCCAAGGCCGAGTCCAAGGCCGGACGTGAAGCAAAGGAAGGGATTATTGAAGCCTACATCCATCCAGGCGCGAAACTCGGGGTTTTGCTTGAACTCAACTGTGAAACGGATTTCGTGGCCCGCAACCAGGAGTTCAAGAATCTCGCCCATGACGTCGCCATGCACATAGCCGCCTCTGATCCTGTTGCGGTATCGCGAGGGGACGTTCCTGAAGAGATTCTACAAAGGGAGCGCGAGATATACACCGAGCAGGCCAAGGCTTCGGGTAAACCGGAACACGTCGTAGAAAAGGTCGTTGCGGGCCGTCTTGACAAATACTACAAGGAGAGCTGTCTTCTCGAACAGCCGTTTGTCAAAGACCCGGATAAAACAGTTAAGGATGTTGTTACCGAGGCGATCGCCCGCCTGGGTGAAAACATCTTCGTTCAGAGGTTTCAGAGGTTTAAGGTTGGAGAAGAGTAATCAATCGGTTCGAGCGGTTTGAGGTTGGAGAAGAGCGATAATCGATCGGTTTAAGTGTTTTGAGTTGGCGAGAAGTAATAACCAATCAGATTGAGTGGTTTGAAGTTGGAAAAGATTAAGGGACAATTCATTAACGAGAAAGAGGAAGGCCTCCTCCTCAAGTTGAGTGGGGAGGTTTTTTCTCACCTCGAGGTCCTTGATGGGATAGTGGGTGAGATAGCGGATCTTATCGGCAAGGTGCGGTTTGCGGTTCTTGTGGGCGGCGGGAACCATGTCCGCGGTGCTGGGTCGGGACGCAGCGGCGAGGATCGCGTCTTTACCGATCGCATGGGTATGATCGGAACCCTTCTTAATGGTTTGCGTCTTGAGAGCATGATGCACGATGCCGGGATTTATGCCGTTCACATGAGTGCTGTGCCGATAGCATGGGTCAGGCGTTACGATCCCGTAGGAGCACGGAATACGTTCTGCGACCGTAAACTACTCATCCTCAGCGGTGGAGTCGGTTTGCCTTACTTCTCCACCGATACCGCGGCTGTGCTGCGTGCGATTGAAATCGGCGCAAAAAGGGTGCTTAAGGGAACAAAGGTGAAGGGGGTCTACTCCGATGATCCGGAAAGGAATCCGGATGCTTGTTTCTTTGAAGAACTTAGCTACGCAGAGGTGCTCGCGCAGAATCTGGCGGTTATGGATCAGACCGCCTTCTCACTTGCGCGCGAGTACGATCTTATAATTCAGGTTTTCGATGTATTCTCCCCGGGAAACATTGGCCGTCTCGTTCGCGGCCAGCGGGTGGGAACAGTAGTCAAACGAGGAGTTGGCGCATGAAGGAGATCCTTAAAGACAGTGAAGTAAAGATGAAGAAGACCGTTGAGCTTCTGGCAGGAGAATTTACACGTATCCGCACCTCGCGTGCTAACCCTGCCTTGCTCGAAGGAATAAAAGTCAACTACTACGGGGTGCCCACATCCTTGAAGCGGATTGCATCCATCGGCGTGCCCGATCCGCGTAGTTTGGTTATCCAGCCGTGGGACAAGAATGCGCTTTCAGACATCGAGAAGGCGATACAGGCCTCGGACCTGGGCTTGAACCCGAACGTCGAGGCCAATCTTATCCGTATCTCCATACCACCTCTCACCGACGAACGGCGCAAGGATCTGGTGAAACTTGTCTCTCGTCTTACCGAGGAGAGCCGGGTTTCGGTGCGTAACATCCGCAGGGAGGCGATTGAGCAGTTCAAGAAAAAGGAGAAGGAGAAAGAGATCAGCGAGGATGATATGCACCGCGGCCAGAAAGACGTCCAGGAGCTTACCGATCGCTACGTCGAGGAGCTGGATGAGCTCTTTGCCAAGAAGGAGAAGGAGATCCTCGAGCAGTAAGAGGTGAGTGTTTCTATTTCCAAGGATAGCCTGCCTCGTCACGTGGCTGTAATCATGGACGGCAACGGTCGCTGGGCGCGGCGCAGGATGCTTCCTCGGATTGTAGGTCACCGCGAAGGGGTCAAGCGCGTTCGTGAGATCGTCAGGTCCTGCGGTGAACTTGGCATCTCCTACCTCACGCTATACACATTCTCCACCGAGAACTGGAATCGCCCCAAAGCCGAAGTTAACGAGCTTATGAAGATGTTCGATAGGTTCCTTCGCGGCGAGATCGAGGAGCTTGACAAAAATAACGTTCGGTTCGAGGCCATCGGTCGTATCGAAGGATTGCCCGAAAAGGTTCAGGATGGGGTTCGCACGATGCGCAATCGGCTTTCCCAAAATACGGGTCTTGTGCTTGTCCTTGCCCTCAACTACGGCGGGCGTCAGGAGATCGCGGATATGGCTAAAAAAGCGGCCCAGGCCGTCCTCAAGGGTGAGGCGGATACCGACTCTATCAACGAGGAGACCTTGGGGTCCTTCCAGTACCTGCCTGAACTACCAGATCCCGACCTTTTGATCAGAACCGGCGTAGAGAAACGCATCTCAAACTTCCTTCTGTGGCAGTCTGCCTACACCGAGCTTTACTTTACCGACGTGCTCTGGCCCGATTTTACTCGTGAAGAGCTGATGAAAGCTCTCCAGGATTACGCCGCCCGGGAGCGCCGCTTTGGCCGAGTCAAAGAGTAAGCTTTTCAAAGGGCGGTGGCTGGTATGGATGCTTCTTATCCCCTTAACCCTTGCGGCCATGGCCGCGCCTCTGTGGGTGGCAGCAATCTACGCCCTTCTCTGGAGCTTGGCTGCAGCCTTCGAGTTCCTTAGGCTATACATAAAGCCCTTCCGAGTTTATCATCTTCTTTTTCTTATTGCCCCCACACTAATCTGGGCGTGTACGCTTTTCCTAACTCCCTTCTCGCTTGCGAGCTATCTTTTTGCAGCATTTGTAATTCAAGTATTACTCTGGCTCCTCTTTTTTCCCTCCAAGCCGGCGCTTATACTGCCTCTATTGATTTTGCCCCTGTATCTCGGCTTCATACCTGCCCACTTTGTTTTACTTAAACAGGAGGTTGTAAAGCAAGGTCTTGGTTACGCCTGGCTTGCGTTTCCGTTTGTAATGACCTGGGTTAACGATACAGCCGCCTATGTTGTGGGTTCGCTTCTGGGGCGAATCCCTCTATGCGCGAAACTTTCTCCGAAGAAGACCGTTGAGGGGTTTCTTTTCGGGTTGGCGATAACCATAGGAGCCGGTTTTGGATATTCAGCGTTGTTTTTGTCCGATCGGTCGTTATGGTGGGGTGCGGTGCTCGCAGTTGCAGTGGCCCTGATCGGGGTTCTCGGCGATTTGTTGGAATCTGCCATCAAGCGCGAACGAGGGGTCAAGCACTCCTCAGGAATACTTGGCGCGCACGGCGGGTTCCTCGATCGGATAGACAGCCTCATGTTCGGGGTGGCGATCTACTACTACCTTCTCCTTTTAATCAGAGGTTCATGAGAACAAAGTCCTCATTCCGGCTGGCGGCGATCGTCCTTTTGGGGATTCTCGGGTGTCAGACCAGGGAGCGTACGGTTGAAGGGTCGGTCCAGTTTCATTTCAGCGCTCAGGATGGAATCGAGTGGGTTATCGAACGCGAGATCGATGCGGCCGCTAAGCGAATCGACGCAGCGATCTATACCTTTACATCGCGCCCCCTTGCCCAGGCACTTGTGGATGCTCAGAAGCGTGGGGTGAGGGTACGCGTGATACTTGATCCTTCCAACGCATCAGGCAGCTACAGCAAGGCGGCCTACCTTACAAAAAACGGCATCGAGATCAGAACAGAGAAAGGCGCAGGCCTCATGCATCACAAGTTTGCGCTGATCGACGATTCTGTTTTGATCACCGGGTCGTTTAACTGGACGGCTTCGGCAGAGGCGGAAAACGACGAGAACATCCTCGTTCTTAAAGGATTTCCTGCTACATGCAGGGCGTATTCACGTGAGTTCGAGCGTATCTGGCGGGATGCAAAGGTTTGGGAAGAAGGAGAAGGCGAGATCGTCGAGCTTTCTGCAACTGATACACGGGCGCTAAAGAAGAATGTAGGGGAGGAGGTTGCGGTTCAAGGTCGGGTCATACGGGTCGGTCGCTCGGAGCGTTCCAATACCTACTTCCTTGACTTTTCAGAGAGCAAGAATGGCTTGACCTGCGTCATTTTCTCCTCGGCGGCAGTGAAGTTTGAAAGGCTGGGGATAGACATCACTTCCTACGAAGGTGCGCAAGTTGAAGTTTTAGGCGAACTTATAGACCATCCCGAGTACGGACTTGAGATAATAATCGAGGAGCCGTCCCAGATACGTGTTTTATCATCCAGGGAAAACCTCTTATAACTCGTCAGG
>DAOVCF010000111.1 GCA_030670165.1 Candidatus Stahliibacteriota bacterium
GAGGCTTCCCTTACCCTCTACTCCGCCGATGGCCGAAGGGTGCTTAAGGAGACGGTAGAAGGTAAAGGCTCATGGGAAGCGCCTGCGGCGCTGCCGCAGGGCGTGTACTTTGCGCGGGTGGTAACTGAAAACCTTTCAGCACGTTCAAAGGTCGTTGTGGTCAAGTAACTTTTAAACCAGGATTGGGCTTTGATACATGTCCAGCTTTTGGGTAGCTTCTGACCACCTTTTGGGTAGCTTTTATTTGTGTTACGGGCAGCTTAATCACTTCAACGTGACCTGCATCAGGGTTGACATTTCACGGGTTTTTCCTTATCATTCCAACTGCGAAGGGCCTATAGCTCAGTTGGTTAGAGCGCACGCCTGATAAGCGTGAGGTCGGTAGTTCGACTCTACCTAGGCCCACTACCAAATTGGTGAGCTAACCCATCAAGCTTAAAAGGAGGTCAGTATGGACCGTTTTATCCTGAAGAAACTCCCTTTTTTGATGTTTTCCGCGGTGTTTGTCCTGGGGTGCAAGGCAGGTGGGCTTGGGCTTGTGGAGATAGAAGGACCCATCGTTTCCTCAAAGGAGATTGTCAAAGACCTGAAAAAGTTTGAGGAAAACCCTGCGATCAAAGGCGTGCTCGTTGTGGTCAATTCACCAGGCGGAGGCGTGGGCGCAAGCCAGGAGATATGCGAGGCAATCAAGCGTGTGAAAAAGGCCGACAAAAAGGTCGTGGTATCCATGTCCTCTGTGGCGGCATCAGGCGGCTACTACGTGTCAGCACCCGCCGATAAGATAGTGGCCCTGCCAGGCACACTCACCGGCTCCATCGGGGTAATCTTAAGCTTCCCGGTCTATAAGGACCTCATGGATAAGGTAGGGGTGCAGGTCTATACCGTGAAGTCTCGCGAACACAAGGACATAGGGTCAGGATTTCGCCAGCCCACAGAGCGGGACACGCTTCTTTTGAAAGACGTGATAGAGGACGTATATCAGCAGTTCGTGGAGGAGGTTGTGGCAGGACGCGGTCTGCCGTTTGACAGCGTTTATGCGATAGCTGACGGCAGAATCATCTCAGGACGGCAGGCGTACGCCTACGGGTTGGTGGATACCTTGGGCACTCGCGATGACGCCCACCGGATACTGGCAGAGCTATGCGGTCTGGAGGGCACGCCCAAACTCATCGAGATTCCAAAGAGGAAATCGTTCCTCGAGAGGTTTCTGGAGTCTAAGTTCAATCAGCTTTTCCAACCCTCACTACGATACGAACTCGATTTGAGGTAGAAGGAGAGAGATTTGGCCGAGGAGGTACTTCTTCCACAGGTTCCTCTGCATGTGCTTGCGCGGATCGCACGCGACGAAAGGGTTACTCATGGAATCACCAAAACGAGATCCGTACTGCTTTACACCGACATCTCGGGTTTTACGCCGCTTACCGATGCGTTAACAGCCACCGGTAAAGAGGGGATCGAGGGGGTTACGGAGATACTCAACGACCACTTCGGGCGACTCTCTCGAATACTTGCAGACTACAATGGCATTCTACTAAAACTGGGCGGCGACTCGCTGCTTGCCCGTTTCGACGGTTTGGATGCCGTTGACCGCGCCACCGATGCGGCATGGGAGATGCTTGACTGGTTCAAGGGGCACCCTGAGGTAAAAACGCGCAGAGGCGAGTTTGCCCTGTCCATGAAGGCAATCGTTGGAGGCGGGTCCTACTTTGAGGCGATCCTTGGGAATGTGGAAAAGAGCGACTGGTTTCCCTTGGGAAAGCCAATCGAAGAACTGGCTATAGCGGAAAAGTCGTTGGATCCGGGTGAATTTATCATAAAGAAGGGGCTACGCGAGGAGATATTCCCTGAGGAGGCCTATCCTGTAATCAATGACTCCGAACGCGAAAAACTTGCCGGGTTGACGCGTGCGTTCCTGCCCGCAGGCAAAAGCGGAAGGCTTTCGCTCTCCTCAGGCGGGGAGTACCGTGTGGTGGCGTCTATATTCTTGAATATCCAGGGTTACGATGCGGCAAATCCAAACTTCCAAGCCCTCAACGATTTCTACACGAGCCTTGGAAAGCTCCTTTCGAGTTATCATGGAACAATCAACAAGGTGGACATCGCGCCCCAGGGAAGCAGGTTTCTGATACTATTCGGTGCTCCTTTAAGCCATGAGCAAGATCGAGCGAACGCTGCAGGGTTCTTCTGCGATCTGAAAGATTTAAAAACCCCGCTTAAGCTGAAGGCAGGGCTTGCATACGGCGCTTGCTTCGCCGGGTTCATAGGCGGACACCAGAAGGAGTATACGGTCATCGGCCAGCGTGTGAACGCCGCTGCAAAGCTCATGGATGCCTCTGAACCAGGTGAGTTCGTAATCACCCAAGAGGCCGCCCAGAAGTTTTCAGATCTTTATGAGATCGAGGAGATGCCCGAGGTTGAGGTGGGCGGTATAACCTATCCTCGCTTCAGGCTGGGCAAAGCCAGGAAGCCTGCAGGACCGGAATTGGTCGAGTGGACAACGCATGAATCGGAGCTAGATCGTGCGGTTGAGCTTGCCCGTGGGGAAAGCAAAATGGTTGGTATTGCAGGCGATCACGGGATGGGCAAGAGCAGGTTTCTGCACAGATTAGCCCAAAGACTCGCTCCTACGCACGAGGTGCTTGAGGTATCACTCGATGAAAGAGGAGCACCCTATCAGGTCTTCCGGCGCATCCTCATGAGCCAGGCTTCCATCAAGGAAGACGACTCCGCAGATGCAAAGCATAAAAAACTAAAAGATCATCTGAGGGATGTTGCAACCAGGGCTGGTGAGAACCTTGAGGGTGACGAACTCCTGAGACGTTTTGCGTTCATCGCAGGTATGCTATTTGGTCTTGAGCAAGCACAACAGCAGATAATCACATATTCTCCTGAGCTGCGAGTGGAAAACTTGATGGACGCCTTCCGAAGCTACGTTCTTCGACGAGGAGCGGTGCGTCCATTGGCTCTCCTGGTTGACGATCCTGCAAGAGGCGAGGTAGGTTCACTAAAGATGCTTGCATTCGCCGCGCGGACAATACCCCGGCTTAGGCCGCAGGGGATAACCTTCTTCTTTACATACAACCCGGAGTATGAAGAAACGTTCTGCGAGGGATTCGAGATCGCGCAAGGGGATTTGGATCGGATTAGGCTTGAGCCGCTTTCTGCATCGGATTCAAGAGAACTTGCGGAGAAAATACTGGGTGCTGGGGCCGATGATGCGGTTCATCAATTCCTTTACGAGCGTTCGCTCGGCAACCCGTCGGTTCTTGAACAGTGGGCCGGCTATCTTTTGGATAAGAACTTAATTGCCGAGATGGACGGCAAGTGGGTAATGGGCGAAGGGGTGGATGCGGCGGAGATTCCTGACGATCTTTACAGCCTTGTCTTTTCCAGGCTGGATAGATTGCCTGAGGAGATCCGCCAGGCACTCAGGCTGGGTGCTGTCTACGGGATGCACTTTCCCTCTACGATCATTGCGCATGCCATGAAGAAGGGTGATGTGGGGGAACTTATGTCCCATGCAACAGCCTCAGGACTTATCTATTCCATAGAGGCGGGCGAGACAGAGTACGTATTCAGGCAAACGCTGGTGCGCGATGTCTGCTACGACTCGATCCTTCGCGGTGATCGCGAGCGTCTGCACCGAGAGGTTGCACGTGCTGTCGAGACCCTTTACGCCGAATCGCTCGATCGCTATTTTGCGATGCTTGCCCATCACTCGACCGAATCCGGCGACTGGGAACAGGCGTTCAATTACAGCTTACGGTCGGCCAGAGAGAACCGCCGCCTGTTCCGCAACGAGGCGGCCCAGGAAGATTATTCACGTGCCATAAGGATATGGGAGGATCACTTCGGCGAGGGGTTAAGTGAAGAGCTTTTCTGCGCCCACTTCGACCGAGCTGGGGTCTTAGAGTATCAGGGCCGGTTCGAAGAAGCGGCCAAGGACTACGTAACCGCACGCAATCTAGCAATCCGCAAGGGACTAACTGAACGCGAGGTTAACGCCCTGAATAAACTGGCCCACGCCTCCAGGGCCATTTCAGATTTCGAACACCTGTTCGAGTACGCTGAAGAAGCCCTCAGACGTTCCGAAACCCTCTCGTACAATCAAGGTAAAGCGGTTGCTCTGCTTGAACGAGGAGCCGGCCAGGCTCAGCAAGGCAACCCTGAGAAAGCAGAAGCCGACTTCAAGGCGGCTCTCGACCTTAGCCAGGAGTCAGGGGATGCGGAGGACATAAACCGCTCGCTCAACAACCTGGCCACGCTTAACAGAGCCATGGGACGTCCAAATCAATCCCTGAACTACTATGAGCGGGCTATCGCAGTTGCCGAGAAATCGGAAAACAAGCTGCTTCTGACGAACAATCTCTTAAACATCGCACGGTTGCTGCTTCAGATGGGGCAAGGGGAGAGGGCTCAAAGTTATCTCGAACGCGCCCTGAATACCGCCCTTGAGATAGGTCACCGCCAGACGATAATCCACTGCACGATCGAGATAGCAGGCCTTGAGATGATGCGCGGGGATTTTGCAGCGGCACGCTCAAAGATTGAAGAGGCTGAGAGCAGGGCGGAGGAGTTGCAGAATCCTGAGTTGAGCGCTGAAGTTCAGATGAAACTGGGCCACCTTTACCTTTACGGAGGACGCCTCAAGGAGGCTCTTGAACCCTACGGACGAGCGCTCCAGCTTCGCAAGATGGCGGGTGCGCCTGATCCCCTGGCAGAGGCGCACGCAAGTCTGGGGAATGTACTTCAGGCTTTGCGGCGGATGGATGAAGCGCTGCCCCATCTCGAAGAGGCCTATAGGTTATCCAGAGAGGTTGGAAATCAGCCGGGAGCGATAGAGGCCCTGGTCGCTCTCTCTTCCTTGAATAATCATGAGGGTCGGTTCGCGCAAGGACGTGCTCAGGCCCAGGAAGCCCTTGAACTCGCCAGACAAATCGGCGATGCCTGGAGCGAAGCGGGCGCTCGACTTCAGTACGCTACCTCCAACATAACCCTGGCGCTTTACGAGGAAGCACTCGAGGCCCTTGAGTTCGCAGATAAGACGGCCCAATCCCCAGAGATGACCCCTATGACAACCGATGCCCTAAGAATGCGAGCTAATATCTACGCTAGACTGGGGCGGTTTGCCGACGGGCTGCGCGAGGCAGATCGTTCAATCGAGATGGCACGGCGCAACGAGAATCCGAGACAGACGTTTATGGGAATGGCGGTTCGTCTTGAGAGCCTTATAGGCACAGGTGATGTTGAAACAGCCGTGGCTGAGCTTTTGGAGTTGCAGCAACTCGCCCGGCAACTGGATAATCCTGCGTTCCACGTATCCGCTCGTGTCACTGCTGCAAAGATCAATCTGGCAAACAAGATGTATCCTGCGGCGCGAGAGGTGCTGGAGGGTATAGAGAAAGAGTTAGGGGACTGGATGGAAGAAAGCGAGCGGCTTGAGGCTTTCCTGCTTCTTGCTGAGGCAAAAAAGGGCGAAGAGGCGTTCGCTGAGGCCGAGGAAGTCGCCAGCAATCTGCTGGAAAGGATCGGTGAACGCCCGCTTCCGGCACTCACAATCCCTGCCCATCTCATCCTGGCTCAGCTTGCGGCAAGAAACCTTAATTTTAAGGATGAGGAGGAAACCTCGCATCCCACTTTGCTTTCTCGAATCCTGCATCCTTTCTCATACGGTCGGTGGAACCGACACCAGAAGAAAGCCGCTGGGGCGGCCAAAGGGTTAATCTCTTCGCTCTCGCCTGAAAACGCGCAGGCTATAACCGATCTCTTCGTACAAAAAGGCCTCCAGAAGAAGTGGATATTACCGCATGCCTCAGAGCCGAGCAGCGAACCTGAAGAAACAGACACCGCCGATTGAGCCTGATAAAAATCCGCAAAAATACAGAAGATTACCACGCACCCCCGCTGCCTTCTCCTGCATCCCGCCAACCGATCCGGATTAATCTCATTAAAGGAATACCCCGCGCCGTCTTTACTTTGACTGCGCGGGGTTACGCGGGGTTAAAGGAATGTTCTGCCAGTAATCAGTAGTGTCCTACGTGCTGGGCGGTCTGGAACGCGTAGCGAAGCCAAACCCTGAGGGCATCACCTTCGCCTAACAAAGGAGCAGGTACTACGTCTATACCCTCGACCGCAAACTTACCGTAGTAGCCGTCAGCGGTCATAACGTGATAAACCTGTCCATTATCCACCTTGACGGTATCGGAGTAAGTGATTGAGGAATCCTTGACTTCCAGCCAGTTAGAGATGTGTTGACCAGAAGGTTCAATCCCGTTTTTATTTTCGCTTCCCAGTACCATTGCATTAGTGATGTAAAGATCTTGACCATCTGTAAAGAAGAAGAAATCCGCCTCACCGTTCGCTGTCAGATTTTCCTCAGGGTGACCAGTCGCACGATCAAAGCGAAGGGCGTTGTTTATACCCTCTTCAGGAGGGGTAACATCAGGGTTATAGCCCAGATAGGAGCCAGGGCCCCACGGGCGGGGATAGAACATGCCGCCGAAACCCAAAGTCGAAACCGTGTCGCCTGCCATCTCGCCGCGGCCTTCAAAATAGTACTGCTTACCGTTCTCTAATCCGTCTTGTTCGACTATGGTATCGTGAGTAATATCTGAGGCGATGGGTGCCCCGAGCTCGCTACTGGGCAGGCTA
>DAOVCF010000117.1 GCA_030670165.1 Candidatus Stahliibacteriota bacterium
AAAGCATCACGAACGCATAGGCGAGATTAAATAACAAAAGAAGAGCAAGCACCGAACACCATCCAAGGATAAAGGAGGCAACAAGTCCACAAGCGGCCAAGAAAAGCACCACCGCTCCCAATCTGCGGGTAAGACTCTCGCCGATGAGGACAGGTATGGTCTCCTGCCCCACCATCCGGTCGCCCTGGACGTCGCGGATGCTGTAGACGAGCGAACGTGTAAAGGCCAGGCTGAATACGAAGAGAGCCGCGATACCTGTGGCTGGGCTGAAAGTTGAACCACTTGCGGGAACGACCAGCAGTGCAATAACCACGGTCCAGGCAAGCCCGAGGAAGAGGTCCTTGGAGCCCGGGATATCCATAAGCCTGCGTGCGCCGAACCTTCGCTTCCCGAAAAGCTCAACCCGATAGACAAGTCCTAAAAGGGACATTGCAAAGATCAAGACGAAGGTAAAAGGACTCAGCAGGTAAGAAACAACAAGGGTAGAGCCTATCCCCAGGAGTCCCAGCGTGATCAGCAATCTGCGGAACCGGGCATAGAACCCCACACGGGCAGGATAATTGATCCGGGTGGAGAAGGCATCGGTAAAGTGATTGAGAAGGTGCATGCCAAAGATGTATGCGGCAACGATCCATTGATAGTAAAGTTCGGGTTCGATCCCCTGCAGGCGGGATGAGGTGTATACGAGTTGTGCCGCGGCGAACGCTACGAACAGGTTGCTACGCACCACAAATCGCCACACCTCTGTAAGGAAGGAGACGAAGGATCTCCTCTCACCTCCTGTGCGTTCAAGCGCATTGAGCACGCGGCGAATCATCCACGAGGGGGTCGAGGCCCCTGCGGCTACTCCTACAATCTTGAAGCGCCGCAGTTCCTTGGAAGGGAGATCCGCCTCTGTCTCAACGTGAAAAGCGGGTATCCCCTCCTCGGCAGCAACCTCTGTCAGACGCCGAGTGTTGGCGCTCCCCAGACCTCCAACCACCACCATCGCTTCTACCTCCCTGGCAAGCTCCCTCGTCTCAAACTGACGCTCATCGGTCGCCCCGCAGATGGTCTCATGTATCTGGACATCAGGTCTGATGCGGCAGATCTCTGCCTTCATCTCCTCCCAGATAGCCAGGTTCTGCGTGGTCTGCGCCAGGAAGGTGATTGCTTCCTTTTTCGGGATTCGCTTTAAGACCCTGCGAAGAGAGGCTGGATCCTTCACCACACTCACCCTCTTACCGACGTGTGCAGCGATAGCCTTAACCTCGGAGTGGTCCCTGTCTCCGAAGATAACGACGTGCCTGCCTTTATTGCCAGCGCGTTCGGCAAGCTGCTGAACCCTCGCAACCTTTGGACAGGTTGCATCAATTATGGTAAGATTACGTTCGCGGAGCTTCTTCTTTATCTCTGGACTTACCCCGTGAGAACGGATGATTACCGAGGCGCCGTCAGGGATCTCTGCAACGCTTTTCGCCACCCGCACCCCCCTGAGCTTGAGGATTTCAAGTACCTGGGGGTTGTGGATCAGCTCGCCAAGGGCGAAAAGATTATCCGCATGAAGTGCCTCATCGAACGCCCTGTTGACCGCCCTCCTGACCCCGTAGCAGAAGCCCGAGGCCCGGGCAAGTTTTATCTTCACGTTCTGGGATAAGGTTTGGCAGAGTTGCGCTCCGCCGCGATCCGATCGAGATCGGCGTCGGTCACCGGGGTGGGATATTTGCCAGAAAAACAGGCGGTGCAGAAGTTCATCTTCCTGCCGCCTGCAACCGCGGCTACCATGTCATCGTAGGTCTGATAAATCAACCGATCGGCGCCTATCAAACGTTCAATCTCTTCCTCGGAGTGGTCCTTGGCAATGAATTCGTCACGGGTAGCCATGTCGATCCCGTAGATGCAGGGTGAACGCAGAGTTGAGCCGTATACCGCGTAGTAAACCTTCGAAGGCCCGGCCTGACGAACCAGCTTGATAAGCTCAAGCGAGGTGTTCCCGCGAACAATGGTATCGTCAACCAGAAGAACCTTCCTGCCTGCCAGTTCGCTGCGCACCGGATTGAACTTCTGCCGAACCGAGGAGCGACGCTTTCGCTGGGTGGGCATGATGAACGTCCGCTGGATGTAGCGGTTACGGATAAGTCCTTCCGAAAGATGCCAGCCTGTTGCCTCGGTCAAGGCCAGGGCCGCGGGACGTCCGGTATCAGGAACAGGCACCACCATATCCGGTTCGATCCCAGCCTCGCGGCATCTTTTTGCCAGTGCCTTTCCCAGACGCCTGCGGGCCTCAAGCACGCCTATACCGTCGATAACCGAATCGGGTCTTGCAAAGTATACCCATTCAAAGATGCAGGGATGATGATCCGGTTCGACAATCTGACGCCGGGTAATGCGACCGTCGGTTGAGACATGAACCGCCTCACCTGCAGATACGTCACCCATGTTCTCAAAACCCAGGAAATCGAAGGTAACCGTCTCAGAGGCGAATGCGGTCATAGTCTCCTTGCGACCCATCACCAATGGACGGATACCCAGGGGATCACGGAATGCCAACAGGCTGCCGTCGCCTAGCATCGCCACAACCGAGTACGCACCATGCACCCTTCGGAATACACCCCCCACCGCATCGAAGAGATCGTCTGCGGAGAAAGCGGACGAACTCTTATGCACCAGCTCGTCGGCGAAGACGTTCAGGATCGCCTCAACGTCCGAGGAGGAGTTGAGCTGCCTGCGGTGCACCTTCTGCAGCTCCTCCTTGAGGGCGAAGAAGTTGATGACGTTCCCGTTGTGCACCATGGCCACACCGTAAGGGTAGTTCACGTAGAATGGCTGGGAGTCCTCGGGCGAGCCCCGGCCTATGGTAGGGTAACGCGCCTGGCCGATGCCTACCGGACCGCGCAAACGAGAAAGGTTCTTGCGATTAAAGACCTGCTGAACCAAACCGATCCCCTTCTTCAGGTGCAGAATGCCGTCAAAGGTCGCGATGCCTGCGGCATCCTGGCCCCGATGCTGCAGGGTAAGCATGGCCTCGTAAAGATCGTAGCCTACGTCACGACCCTGACCGATTATGCCCACTATGCCGCACATCAATTCACCTATCGGCCTGACGAATCACTTTCCGGTGATTCGGTTCGTTGTAAGTACCCGGTTGAATCCGTCTGCACCGTATCCTTTCTGACGGTATCTCGCGGATCAATCATCTCGAGCCGCTCCTTGGCCATCTGGCGAAGGAACTCGGGGTCCGAAGCAAGTCGCTCGAGCTTCTGGTGAGTAAGCTCGATCTCTGCCTGAAGCTGAACCATGTGTTTTTCAAGCTCTGCTTCACGATGCTTCATCTTTATCAGCTTCACAAGACCGCTCGGTCCTGCCAGGAACAGAACCGCAACCACCGCAATCACGGCAAGAACGATTAACCAGCGTCCGCCCTTTTTCATGTGAAGAGTCTGGACCCAAAGAAGGAAGCGCCCGTCTCCTCTTCGATCCTTAAAAGTTCATTGTACTTGGCAACTCGCTCGGAGCGCGTGGGAGCGCCGCTCTTGATTTGGCTTACGTTGGCGGCCACCGCAAGATGTGCAATGGTGACGTCCTCGGTTTCGCCAGAACGATGCGAGAGAACCGTGTGGTATCCTGCATCCTGGGCAAGACGAATGGCATCCAGGGTCTCGGAGAGCGTACCTATCTGGTTGGGCTTAACCAGCAGCGCGTTAGCCACCCCCTGCTCAATGCCACGGGAAAGTATCTCAGGGTTGGTAACGAAGATATCGTCGCCTACAAGCTGAACACGATCGCCCAGGCTTGCCGTCAGGAGCTTCCAGCCTTCCCAGTCGTCCTCGGCCAGGCCGTCCTCGATCGAGACAAGATTGTAGCGCTCCAGGAGTCCTTCGTAAAGCTCAACCATGTCCGCTGCGGTAAGATCGCGCCCACCCAATATGTAACGACCGTCTTTGTAGAATTGGCTGGCGGCTACGTCGAGCGCAAGGAATATCTGTTCTCCTGGCACATAACCTGCCTTCTCAACTGCCTTAACAAGAAAACTTATCGCCTCGTCGGTATCGGCAAGATTGGGAGCAAAACCGCCTTCGTCACCGATTCCGGCATCCACACCAGCTTCGACGAGTTCCTTCTTGAGTGCATGGTAGGTCTCGGCACCTGCACGAATCGCGTCGGCAAAACTCGTAAATCCTGCAGGAACCAGCATGAACTCCTGGAACTCGATGTTGTTTACGGCGTGCGCTCCACCGTTTATCACATTCAGAAGCGGAACCGGCATGGTGTAGCCGACTATACCGCCGAGATAACGGTACAGGGGAAGACCCAGGCTTTCAGCCGCCGCCTTGGCAACCGCAAGGGAAACACCAAGGATCGCGTTTGCACCAAGCTTTGACTTGTTCGGGGTGCCGTCCAGCTCGACCAGGATTGCATCAATAACTCTCTGATCAAAAGGGCTTTCACCAACCAGGGCCTTACGGATCGCGGTGTTTACGTTATTGACCGCCCCCAGAACACCCTTGCCGCCGTAGCGTTTGGGATCACCGTCACGAAGCTCAATCGCCTCAAGCTCGCCTCGGGATACGCCCGAAGGAACAATAGCCCTGCCAGATGAGCCGTCATCCAGCAAACACTCCACCTCAACTGTCGGATTCCCGCGTGAATCAAGAATCTCACGGCCGATAAGATCAAGAATACCTATCATGTCTTCCTTTACTCGCCCTCGGCTGAAATACTATCATACTCTTTGCGGCGCTCCGCATAGAGCGGAAAGCTCTCGCAAATCTCGCGAACCTTGGCGCGAACACGAGGATAAACCTCTTCGTCTTCGATGTTTGAGATTACCTCATCTATAAGCTCCGCCACCTTTGCCATCTCAGGCTCCTTCATACCGCGGGTGGTGAGAGCCGGAGTCCCCAGTCGGATACCTGAAGCGATGAAGGGCTTTTCAGGATCGTATGGTATGGTGTTTCGGTTACATGTGATGCCTGCCCGCTCCAGCCTGCGCTCGGCCTTGCGTCCGGTAACGCCCTTGGAGCGCAGATCGACGAGCATGAGATGAGTGTCGGTGCCGCCAGCCACCAGCCGGTAGCCGCGTTTGGCTAATCCCTCGGCAAGCGCCTTGGCGTTGGCTACGATCTGGCGCTGATAGAGAACGAACTCCTCGCTTTGAGCCTCCTTGAACGCCACTGCCTTGGCAGCGATCACGTGCTCAAGTGGTCCTCCCTGCATGCCTGGGAAGCTTACCTTGTCAACGGTCTTTGCGTGTTCCTTCTTGCACATGATCACAGCACCGCGCGGGCCCCGAAGCGTCTTGTGCGTGGTGGTGGTGGTGATGTCCGCATAGGGAATGGAGGAGATGTGAAGCCTGGCCGCAATAAGCCCTGCGATGTGGGCGATGTCGGCAACCAGGTAGGCTCCAACCTCGTCGGCCACCTCGCGGAACCGCTCAAAATGCATGGTTCTGGGATAGGCAGAAGCACCGGCAACGATCATCTTCGGCTTTACCTCACGGGCCAGTTTAAGAAGGGTATCGAAGTTTATCTGTTCTGTTTCAGGATCAACCTCGTACTGCACCACCTTGAAGAACCGGCCGGAGAAGTTGATGGGGTGTCCGTGCGAGAGATGGCCGCCGTGCGAGAGGTTGAGTCCAAGCAGGGTGTCGCCAGGATCTGCCAGGGCGAAGTAGGCGATCATGTTGGCGGTTGTTCCGGAGTGGGGCTGAACGTTCACATGGTCCGCGCCGAAAAGCTCTCTGGCGCGCTCGATCGCAAGCTTCTCCGCCTCGTCAATGAACTCGCATCCGCCATAGTAGCGTCCGTACTTGGAGTAGTCGATCTCGTCTGTCTCCTTGCTCCACTTGTATGGATAGCCTTCGGCGTACTTGTTTGTCAGTACCGACCCCAGGGCGGCAAGAACCGCCTCTGATACGAAGTTTTCCGATGCAATCAACTCAAGCACGTCGTGTTCCCGCTCGGTCTCGGCCTTGATTGCCGCAAATACCTCAGGATCAGTGCTGTACAACTTCTTCGAGTACATCAAACCTCCTTTGTTTTCATAAGATCCAGATACCGATATTGGGTCTCACCACAATTATTAAACTCCTTTATTCTATACTCATTATACGCCAAGTCAAGGGTTAGCTCTATAAGGACGCGGAGACTGCCTCTTATCTCGAAATAAAACGGAATCCAGGCTCGTCGGCCCGCTTTCCTAAAACCGGAGGGCTGAACCTACCAGGTGAGACGATCCAACTCGGCAAGGAACCTTTCGGCTTCACCAGCAGGGTTCTCGGCCCCGAAGATCGCCGAGATCACCGCAATACCATAACAGCCGGCATCGAGCATCTGACCTGCCCTCTCGGGCGTGATCCC
>DAOVCF010000043.1 GCA_030670165.1 Candidatus Stahliibacteriota bacterium
TCCTTTCCCCTGAGTTCGTGCTGGCTGGAACCCGTCTCGCCGCGGTGGAGATGCTTAAGGCAGGAACCACGCTTTTTGCCGACATGTATTTTTTTGAAGACGAGGTTGCAGAAGCATCGAAAGAGACAGGAATCCGCGTGCTCCTGGGTGAAGGGGTGCTTGCGTTTCCTACCGCGTCTGCAAAGGAGCCGGATAAGGTCTTTGATCTTATCCGCAGCCAGGTCGAACGCTACCAAGGTGATGAGCTTGCAAGTGTCCACATCGCGCCGCACTCGACCTATGCCACCTCAGAGGAGCAGCTGCGGCACTGTGCAGAGCTTGCCGGAGAGTTCAATCTTCCGATTCAGATCCACTGCGCGGAGACCGAGAAGGAGGTAAAGGAATCTCTTGCAAGGCACGGCAGGAGCCAGGTTGCCTATCTGGAAAGCCTGGGTCTTCTCGATGCCCGCATCGGCCTGGTGCACATGGTTTGGTCCCAGGAAGGTGACTGGGAACTTCTCAAGCGCGATAACGTCTCTGTGGTTTCCTGCCCCCAGTCTAACCTCAAGCTTGCATCAGGCATCCCGCCTTTGGCCCGATACATTGATGAAGGGATCGGAGTCTCTCTGGGAACCGACGGCGCCGCTTCGAACAACAATCTCGATATCTGGGAAGAACTTAGGCTTGCCGCCTTCCTGGCGAAAGGCAGCAGCCTTGACCCTACAAAACTCCCGGCCAGACAAGCCCTGCGCATGGTAACCATAGACGCGGCCCGCATCTGTGGGATGGACGAGGGGTTAGGATCATTGGAACCTGGAAAAAAGGCTGACTTGGTAGTCGTGGACCTCTCCAATCCCCACACCACACCTACCTACGATATCTACTCGACCTTGGTCTATGCCGCCTGTGCAGCGGACGTTCGCGATGTATTTGTCGGCGGTCGCAGGGTCGTAAAAGAAGGCCGCATCACCACCTTAGACGAGGAGTCCGTTCTTGCCGAGGCGCACGAGTGGTCGCAAAGAATCGCCTTGACTCGCAGCAATGTCTAAGGTACTCGTCACCGGCGCTTCCGAATTCCTTTCACCCCACAACGCTACTTCGTATCGTTGCGGGGACCCTGGAAGAAAGAAGGGGCAATTGGATTAAATAATGAAAGGCAGGAAGAAAAAAGTATTAGTTACAGGTGCTTCTGGGTTCCTTGGCTCCCATATCTCGGAAGCGGCGCACGAGGCGGGCTATGAGGTGCACGTGCTTATCCGCGAGACAAGCTCAAGACAGTGGCTTGATCATGATTGGCTCACCGTCCACGTCTGTGAACTGGATGATCGCAAGACACTTGCTCGAATCCTAAAGGGAGCGGATGCGGTTATTCACAACGCCGGCGCACTTCCCGGTTCATCCGAAGCAGAGCTCAGACGAACTAACGTAGAATCTACAAGAATCCTGGCAGAGGAAGCAATAAAAGCCGATGTCCGCGGATTTGTCTATGCCTCCAGTCGATCCGCAGGTGGCGTCAACACAGGAGGGTTACTTAAAACCGAGGATGAACCTGACAGCTCAACCGTGAGCTACGGAAAAAGCAAGAAACAGGCCGAGGAGATTCTGTACTCACTTCGCAAGAAGATTCACGCGGTAAGCCTGCGATACTCCCTTATCTACGGACCACGGGACAGGCATCTGCTGCGGCTGTTTAAGATAGTTAATGGATCAATCGTGCCTATCCCTGGATTTAAGCCCATATATACACCCATGGTGTATGTTGAGGATGCGGCACGCGCAGCGATTGCGGCGCTGCAGGCACCTGTGGATTCAGGATCGTTCTACTATATCTCAGATGGGGTTGAGTATACGCTTGATTTAATGTATGATTTTATAACGCAGGCGCTGGGGAAGAGCGGAGTGCGGGTTCGGATACCGCTCTGGGTCGCATCCGTAGCGGCCTGGTGGATGAATGGGGTGATGAGAAAGGAGACTGGGCTCTCGCCCGATTCGGTAAGGGATTTGCGCTCTCGTTATCGCCTGGTATCACCCAAGCGAGCCATACGAGAGTTGGGTTGGATGCCTGAGGTGACGCCTCAGCAGGGATTTGCCGAGACGGTGCGGTGGTACAGGGATCAAGGGTGGTTATAATTAATACCCCAAGAGCTTCCTGCGTAAGCTCTTGGGGACCCCGGGAGGACCATTGGAGGTTCGTTCTTTCATGTTGCAGGAATTCTTGATGTAGATATACTTAAAGGAAGATGTCGGAGTTAATGATAAAAAAGGTTCTGGTCACAGGCGCATCGGGATTTTTGGGTTCCCACATCTCGGAGGCTGCGCATGATGCAGGCTACGAAGTCCACGCCCTTATCCGCGAGATAAGCTCACGCCAGTGGTTGAATCAGGATGAGATTCATATCCACGTTGCGGATCTTGGTGACCGTGAAGCGATGACCGCTCTCCTCAAGGAGATGGATTATGTGATCCACAATGCGGGTGTGCTTTCCACAGTGGCGCGCAACGCCGCCCACTGCCAGAGGGTTAACGTTGATATAACCCGACTGCTGGCCGAGGAATCGATAAAGGCCGGGATCAAAAGATTCATCTACATCTCCAGCATTGCCGCTGGCGGGCCGGGCAAAGGTCCAGAGGCTCGGACCGAGGAAGCCCCGGATAATCCTGTTTCCAACTACGGCCGGAGCAAGAAACAGGCAGAGGAATTACTTTACGAGCTTCGAGAGAACCTATTCGTAGTTATCCTGCGTCAAGGTATGATCTACGGACCGCGCGACCATAACATCCTCGGGTTCTTCAAGACACTTGAAGGGAATCTGGTTCCGGTTATAGGCTACAAACCGTTATACAGTTCCATGATTTACGTGAAGGATGCGGCAAGTGCTGCTGTCAAGGCTCTTTCTGCAGATGTAGCTTCCGGCTCAGTCTACCAGATCACCGACGGCCAAGCCTATACCATTGAGGGACTTTGTGACAATATGGAGGAAGCTTTGGGTAAGGAGAAGAAGGGAAATCGAATCAGGATTCCCTTCTGGCTGGTGATGCTGAGAGCCTGGTGGCTACACGATATCCGCAGAGTACGCGGCATATCTCCTGATCAGGTGCGGCAGTTTCGCTCGCGCTACTGGTACGTCTCCCCTGATAAAGCTATCCGGGAACTGGGCTGGGAGCCGAAGATGGACATAATGAAGGGATTGGTGGAGACCGTAGAATGGTATCGAAGGCAAGGCTGGTTATAATTAATACCCCACACGTACGCTCCGCGTCCGTACGGGGACCCCGAGCATACACCCCACGAGATCGCTACACGATCTCGCGGGGACCCTGGAAGGACCATTGGAGGTTCGTTCTTTCATGTTGCAGGAATTCTTGATAAAAAAGGTCCTGGTCACAGGCGCATCGGGATTTTTGGGTTCCCACATCTCGGAGGCTGCGCATGATGCAGGCTACGAAGTCCACGTCCTTATCCGTCAAACCAGCTCCAGGCGCTGGCTCAAACATGACTGGCTTAATATCCACGTTGCTAATCTGGATGATCGTTGTGGCCTTTCAGGGGTGCTTAAAGGGATGGACGCCGTTATCCACAACGCCGGTGCTACCTCAGGATTCAGCGAGGAGGATTTTCAGCATGTCAACGTGGAAGGAACAAGGGCTGTTGTCGAGGAATCAATCAAGGCAGGAGTCAAGCGATTCGTTTATATCTCCAGCCAGGCCGCGGGCGGTCCGGGCAAAGGTCCTTTCCCAAAGACCGAGGGCGATCCTGACTGCCCGGTTTCCGGCTACGGCCGCAGCAAAAAAAAGGCAGAAGAACTCCTCTACTCACTCCGTGATAAGATAGGGGTGGTAAGCCTTCGCTATCCTGTGATCTACGGTCCGCGGGGCAAGGAGATGCTGTCTGTTTTCAAGTTGGCTGGAGGGATCATCCAGCCTCTGATAGGAATGAAACCTCTTTACACCTCCATGGTCTACGTAACCGATGCGGCGCGTGCAGCGGTTGCAGCAGCTAAGGCGAAGCTGCTTTCAGGCTCGATCTATTACGTAACCGACGGTATCGATTACACCGTTGAGTATCTTTACGATCAGATAGATGAGGTGCTGGAGCATAGGGGGAGACGTATTAATGTACCCTTCTGGCTCGTTTCGCTGGCCGCATGGTGGACCCATGAGGTCAGGGGAGAACAAACCTCCTTTACCCGCGAGAAGGTGCGGGAGTTCAAAGCCAGATACTGGCTTGCCTCCTCTGAACGGGCTATGCGCGAACTTGGCTGGAGACCCCAGGTTCTGCCTCAGGAGGGATTTGCCAAGACGGTGCGATGGTATCGGTACAAGCGGTGGCTGTGATTTACCCCATAAAGTTACGGAGTAACTTTATGGGAACCCCGGGCATACACCCCACACGTACGCTCCGCGTCCGTGCGGGGACCCCGAGCAAATACCCCACGAGATCGCTACACGATCTCGCAGGGACCCCGGGAGGCGAGAAAGTTGTTTAAGGTTAATGGCTGAAGTAAAAAAGATTCTGGTTACAGGCGCGTCCGGATTTCTTTTACCCCGCAACGCTACTTTGTACCGTTGCGGGGACCCCGAAAAAGGACAGTTCGATCAGGTTAGGTTGTGGGTGTTATGAAAAAGGTTCTGGTAACCGGTGCATCTGGATTTCTTGGTTCGCACATATCCGAGGCGGCGCACGAGGCTGGATACGATGTGCACGCCTTGATTCGCAAGACAAGCTCGTATCGCTGGTTGAAGCACGACTGGCTCAACATCCATGTTTCCGAACTCGACGATCGCAAGACGCTTTTTTCGATCCTTAAGGATGTAGACGCCGTGATCCACAACGCAGGGACACTCTGGGGGGCATATCATAAGGTAAATACCGAGGGGACGCGGGTCGTTGCCGAGGAGTCTGTCAAAGTCGGGATCAAGAGTTTTGTCTACATCTCAAGCCTGGCCGCAGGAGGGTCCTCGAAGGGGCCTTATGCAAAGGATGGCGGGGAACCGGATAACCCTATCTCTTCATACGGGCACAGCAAAAAAGCCGCCGAGCAGTTGCTTTATAATCTACGGGGCAAGCTCCACGTGGTGATCTTGCGCTATCCCATGATCTACGGGCCGCGCGACACCCAGGGTCTGCGTCTTTTCAAGACCTTCAAGATTTTCATTAATCCAAGCGTTGGTTTAAGGCGTCGCTACATCTCGGCGGTCTACGTAAAGGATGCGGCCCTGGCAGCAGTTCGCGCCCTTTTTGCACCGGTCGGCTCCGGTTCCTGCTATAACATCTCCGACGGAGCCGATTACACGTTCAACAAGCTCTACAAGGTGGTAGGCAAGATCTGGGGAAGAAAGGCGCTGCGCATCCCGGTGCCTTTTGACTTGATTATGTTCGGAGCATGGCTGGTCAACGATTTCCTCAAGGGCAAGACCGCATTTAACCCTGATCAGATGGGGATGTTTCGTGAACGCTACTGGCTTGTATCGCCGGAGCGCGCTATTAGCGAACTCGGCTGGGAACCCCAGGTTGACATTTACCAGGGGGTTAAAGAGACGGTGCGATGGTATAAAGAGAAGGGCTGGTTGTGAAGCCAAAGAAACTTCTGCAGGAGCTGGAAGTGGTGGCCGAGAAGCTGGGGATCCAGACCATCTACGATACATTTGAGGGGAAAGGTGGTGGCTGCCGGGTCATTGACAACCGCTACATCGTTATAAACAGCCGTCTGGCGGATAGGGTAAAGGCCGAGCTCTTCCTTAAAGCCCTATCCGAGCTTCCAATAGACGAGATATACATAAAGCCTGAGGTCCGCGAGCTCCTGGAGCAGGCGCGGGCGTCCAGGCCACAAACCGAGTCAACGTAGGGGCACGGCATACCCTATGAGATGCCAAACATCTCAAGGGGCAAGCTCTGCCGTGCTCCTATAACAGGCGAACCTGAAGGTTGGCACTACTTTTTGGCCGACGCCGTCTCTTTTTCCTCAGACCCTCTTGTATGCCTGGTAAAGAACTTAAACGTCCAGGGGTTGAGCCAGATGGCAAGCACAATCGCCAGGTAGCTCAAAATCAAAACCAGGGTAATCCAGTAGTAGTTGGGATTCCCCATCTCGTATCCGGTGGCCGGAAGCCCGGCCATAACTATCAACGGTATCCCCATTAGTAATCCTATGCCTGAGCCGTAGACCGCGTCGGATGCGGCTGAGGTTCTAAACTGCGGGTCCACCCCGCGCAGCAGCGCCATGCCTGTGGCGAGCGTTCCGGTGTGGGTGCCGAAGAAGGTGAGGAAGTGCTCCACGTATGTCTTTGGCCATACCTTCTTAACGAAAAACCAGACGTAGCCTGCGGTGGCGGCTCCGCCAATGGTGGTTACGATAAGTATCGGCACGATGTATGGACCGAGCACCCTGACGTTGATCGCCGCGATGGAGGCGGCGATCATGAAGTCAATCGCCGTGCCGCCGATGTGTTGTAGAAGGTAGTTGTTGGTTCCCTTGCCGCCTTTGACCCATCCTTTATCTTCAAGCTTTCGTATCCATTTGCCCACGAAGGTTCCGATAAGCGCGCCGAACCCGAACTGGAATCCCCAGAACAGCTTAACTATGTTGCCTCCAAAGGAACCGGGAAGCAGTCTGTTCATCAGCCATGAAAAGCCCTGCAGGCCGAAGTAAAGGAGGAGGTAGACGCCGCCCACCAGCATAAGCTGGGTAGTTAATTTATCGATCGAGCGGGCCATGCCGGAGTAATCGCGTTCCTTCTCGATGAGGAAGTGAGCTCCGGGTTCAGGTGGGGGCGGTTTGCCAAAACCCGGTTCAGGCTCGCCCAGACGCTTGCGCCGACGGATCAGGATGTTCATGAGCGGCACGCCTACGACGCATGCCCATATGAATCCTATGGTCGAAAAGCTTAACCCTACCGATGCTCCGTTCGGAAAAGCAGAGGTGGCGGTGCCGGGAACCATGATCTCCGACCATGAGCGGCCCATCTCGCCGGCCAGACTGGGGCCCTGGCCGAATCCGAATGGCAAAAGGAAGCCGAACGTGGGGAAGAGGTTGGGGAACAGGGTCAGCATCAAAATCAGGGTTACACCAAGACCGATAAATCCCTGGATGGCATACGAGGCCACCATGTAGAAACCGCCGGATACGGCTGAGCGGGTTCTTCCCTTGCCCTCGCTGCTTTTTAAGGCAAGCGCTATGAATCCCACTGCCATCAGATGATAGACCAACGCCAGGAGATTTCCGGATTGAAATATAGGTACGCCCCTTATCGGCGGGATTATGTTGAGCACGCTTGGGCCGGCCGCAAGGCCGATAAACCCTGCAATGATAGCGTCAGGGATGCGAAACCGGCGAATGACTGGAAGAAAACGTCTCAGAACCACCGCGATGAGAATACAGGCGGAAATGAATCCCAAGTCAACGATCAATACCCAAGGCTGGTTCATCTAAATCCTCCTTTGCTAGCCTCAAGCCTTTACTTTGTCTAATTTCCTTAAAATCTATCCAACTCCCTACATCTTTTGATTCACCACATCATTGCTCATCGAATACCTGGTCAGGAATCGGAATACCGGCGGGAGAAACCAGATCACGAGCGTCAAGACGAGATACCCCAGGATCAAAAGCAGGCTGATCCAGTAAAGGTTGGGGTTGCCTGTCTCGAACCCCTCTATAGGCAGGGTGGCGACGAAGATCAGCGGGAATACAAGGGGGAGCGCCAATGCCGAGCCGTATACTATGTCTGATGCGGCTCTTGTACTGAAGTGTGGATCAGCCCCGCGGAGAAGCGCCATACCGGTTGCAATCGTTCCGGTCTGTTCTCCGAAGAACGCAACAAAGTGTTCCACGTAGGTCTTGGGCCAGACCTTGCGGATGATGAACCATGTATAGCCGATCACTGAAAGTCCGCCTGCAGTGGTTATGATGAGGATCGGCACGATGAACTCGCCCAGAACCCTTACGTCTATGGCTGCAATGGATGCGGCGATCATGAAGTCGATCGCCGCGCCTCCTATGTTTTGAAGCAGGCGATTATCGACGAGGGGGGTCTTAAAGACCCTTTTATCCTCCAGCTTGTGGATTAGCTTGCCAACGAGGGTAGCGATGATGGCACCGAAGACGAAATGTATCGACCAGAATATCCCGAGTACCGTATCGATTATTCCGACCCCCTCTGCTAACTTGTGAAGTCCCAAGGTCAGTCCTTTAAGGGACAGAAAAACCAGCACGTATACGATCCCTATCAGGAGAAGTTGGGTTGTGGCTCTATCCACCAGATCTCCCGTGCCCTTTCGATTACGCACCTTTGCGACCGTTAATGGCACGGGTTTGGCCTCAAGACCTGGAGCCGGTTCTCCCCTGCGTGCTCGGCGTCTTATCAAAAGATTCATCAGAGGCACGCCGACAAAACATGCCCACAGGAAACCGATGGTGGAGAAGCTGAATCCTACCGATGCCGCGGCGTTAACGCTGGGGAAGGCTTTTATACCTGCCGGAGAGACCTTATTCGCCCATTCAACTGCCATTTCTCCTGCCATGGGTCCCTGGGCGAACCCGAAGGGAAGAAGAAGCCCGAAGGCAGGAAAGAGGTTTGGATAAACGGTTTTTATAAGCACGAGCGTAATACCGAGTCCGATCGCCCCCTGCACACAGTAGGAGACCACATTGAACAGCCCGGCGGAGAGGGCTGTGCGGCCTCGTCCCTGGCGGGTATCTTTCTTTAAGGATAAGGCGATGAATCCTATGGCGAGAAGATGGTATACCAGCGTGGTCAACCGGCCGGTATCGAGGGGAACGAGGCCCAGTATTCCCGGCCCGGCGATCAAAGCCAGCACACCGGCAAGGATTGCGTCAGGGATGCGAAAGCGTGAGAAGCGTGGTATAGCGCGGCGGATGATCATTGCTATGAAGAGAAAAATCGAAAGGTAGGCTATCTGAAGCATCATATTCCAGGGTTGGCTCACGGCAGTTCTCCTTTATTCAGCTTTATGAGTAAATAATCCCAGAAATATGCCGATTGACCGAAGAACGTGAAGCGGTAGGCCATTCCGGGCATAAAGAACTCGAACTTCTGGTTCCAGGCGATGTTGGCTCCACGCATGTCCTTTAAGGCGACGTCGAGCAAGGTTTCTCCATTCCCCTTTTTCTTGAAAACCATCCTGAAATCTGAAGTCAGGATTGCGGTTCCTTCGCCCGCCACCTTAAAATGGCGGGTTCTAAGGTTCTCGGTCGGAGCCGACCACATCTTTGCCGGAACGCTCACAAGCTCTTTTGTTTTCCTCTTCCTCAAATCGTCAATGATCCTCAAGGTCTCAGCGTCGGTCCAGTGCGCCAAGTCCAGGTACCTTTTGAAATTGACTGATCTCTTTCCGAACTCATCACCCAGTCTTTTTAAGATGAACGTTCCGTTGCCCACGAACTGCCAGCGCGCCTTGCAGTGCGTACAGTAAAGGAAACGACCTTTCGATTCAAGAACAAAAAATCTCCTGCAGTGCGGGCAGAGCCATAGCCTGAGCTCCAGATGCTCCGCCACCCGCGGTATGTCGAAAACCTGGCTCGTAACGAAAGGGTCCTCCAACTCACAGTAGGCGAGCTTGGATTCTATCATACGCTTGATTTCGGCTACATCATCGGGGATGGTATCCGGGTCCTCGAAAAGGTAGCTGAACTCAAATAAAATCTTGCCGCGTCGGAACTGATTGCTCCAGCGCGGCCAGGACAAATAAGACCCGCGCTGTTTGATACATATTGCCGGGATTTTTAATTTCCGAATCAAGCGGGGAATAGTATCTTCCAAGGGAAAGGTTTCGCCGTCCCAATTGCGCTGTCCCTCGGGAAAGATGCCGATTATTTCCCCACGCTTTACCGCCCTTAGCAACATGCGCATGGTGATCGAGTCCGGGATATTTTTGGTCTTGGGGATAGCCTTAATCCACCGCAAGAGGATGTTGGTGAACTTGTAGCGAAAGTACTCGTCAGATGATACATAACGGATGGGGCGAAGCAGGAAGTCACCGAACATGAAAGGGTCGACAACGTGGGTATGATTAGCTAAGAGAAACGCCGATTGACCATTAGGTGGAAAGAATTTTTTACCTATAGTTTGAATATGCCAGAACTGTCTGGACACCGGTCCCACAAATATCTTGAGAATCCACCATAGTATATCCCTCCTCAGATAGGAGAGCCGTTCGCGCCACATAGCCCTAATGAAACGCAAAATCCGCCAAAAGTCAAGAGTGGAGACAGAGATTATCTATCGGGATAAAATGTTAACCTAATTTACTATCAGGGGGATAGCCTATTACGTCTAAAGATAAGGAAGGGACGTTTAAGACCCCGTCGAGTTGGGAATTAAGGGTACGATCGCTTCTAACCCTTCAGGGTGAAACCTGAGGGAAAACCTAATATTTCAGGGATCGCCCGATTCTTCTTCTATGTGTTATGGGGTGTTACGGGTCGTTGACAATGCTTTGTTGCTGCTTAACATAGCGGTTATGGAGATCATCCAGATTGTCCGTGAGATGCAGATATTTGCAGACGAGGCAAGGGGGCAAGGCAAGATCATCGGGTTTGTTCCCACGATGGGTTACCTGCACCAGGGGCATCTATCTCTTGTCCGCAGAGCGAGAGACGAAAGCGACGTGGTGGTCGTAAGCATCTTTATCAATCCCACCCAGTTCGGGCCAGGGGAGGATTTATCCAGCTATCCCAGGGATTTTGAAAGCGACAGGTTCCTTCTTGAAAGAGAGAACGCCGACGTTATCTTCGCCCCATCCGTAGAAGAGATGTATCCTGGACCCAGCCTTACCCACGTATATATCCACCGTCTGACCGAGACCCTGTGCGACGCTGATAGACCCGGCCATTTCGATGGGGTTTCACTTGTGGTTGCCAAGCTTTTCAACATTACTAAACCTCACAAGGTCTTTTTCGGAGCAAAGGATTTCCAGCAGCAGGCGGTTATCCGCAGGATGGTTCGCGACCTGAACTTTGACGTGGAGATCGTTACCTGTCCCATCGTTCGGGAGCCGGACGGCCTGGCTTTGAGCTCCCGCAACGCATACCTATCATCTGATGAACGCCGAAGGGCGCTTGTCTTAAACCACTCACTTGAAGAAGCG
>DAOVCF010000175.1 GCA_030670165.1 Candidatus Stahliibacteriota bacterium
TGTAATCTTTGCGCCGTGCACTGTCCGGTATCTGCCATAGATTCCTATAACGAGGGACTGTCCGAGCGCCGCGCCGCCTACATAAACTATCCACAGTCCGTGCCACTGGCGTATGCGATAGACAAGGATAAGTGCATAGGCTGCGGGCTTTGCGCCAACATCTGTCCGCCCAACGCGGTAAGATACAACGACAAGGATCGAGATACCCGGATTGAAGTCGGCGCTGTCATTTCAGCTCCAGGGTTCGACGAGTTCCACGCAGCCCTCCTCGGCGAATACGGCTACGGACGCTATCCGAACGTTCTTACAAGTATCGAATTCGAGCGGCTTATGTCATCATCCGGCCCTACTGCCGGACACATCCTGCGCCCATCTGACGGCAAAGAGGTCGGAAAAGTCGCCTGGATTCAGTGTGTAGGCAGTCGTGACCGGCATATCAACCGCCCTTACTGCTCATCGGTGTGCTGCATGTACGCCACCAAGGAGGCGATAATCGCGGGCGAGCACGCGCCCCAGATGGAAAAAACCATCTTCTACATGGATATTCGCGCCTACGGCAAGGATTTTGATAAGTATATTGATCGCGCTAAGAACCAGTTCGGGGTCCGCTATGTGCGTGGCAGGGTGGCAAAGGTCACGGAAGATCCTCAAACCCGTGAAGTTTCATTGATTTACGAAACAGATAACGGCAGGCTTAATACAGAGGCCTTTGATATGGTCGTATTATCGGTGGGCCTGGAGCCCCCCAAATCCGCTCCCAAGCTCGCAAGAGCTTTGGGCATAGAGCTGGACGAGTATGGTTTCGTAAAAACCTCCACCTTTGCCCCAATGCTTACCTCAAGGTACGGGGTGTTCGTTGCCGGGGCTGCGTCGTCACCCAAGGACATCCCGGAAAGTATAGCCCAGGCCTCTGGCGCCGCCGGGGTGGTTCAGGGACTGCTTGCTGAAGCCCGCAACACCGAGGTCAAGGTAAAGCACCTGCCTCTGGAGCGTGACGTATTCACCGAGCCGCCGCGCGTCGGGGTGTTCGTGTGTCACTGCGGGATCAACATCGGCTCGGTGGTCAACGTACCCGAGGTGGTCGCCTACGCAAAGACCCTTCCCAACGTGGCGTTCGCCACCGAGAACCTCTACACCTGCTCCTCGGATACACAGGAAAAGATCAAAGAAATTATCGAACAATTCCGTCTAAACCGTGTGGTTGTCTCGGCTTGCACGCCTAGAACCCATGAACCGTTGTTCCAGTCCACCATCCGCGAGGCCGGGTTGAATAAATACCTGTTCGAGATGGCCAACATACGCGACCAGGACTCATGGGTGCATATGCACGAACCAGCCAAAGCGACCGAGAAGGCCAAGGATTTAGTCAGAATGGCGGTTGCCAAGGCGAGTAGGCTCAAGGCCCTTCCCAATATCGAATTGCCCGTAACCAAGCGGGCATTAGTCATAGGGGGCGGAGTGGCTGGGATGACCGCTGCAAAGGCCATTGCACAGGCAGGATTCGAGACCGTACTTGTCGAAAAAACCGATGCACTGGGCGGGAACCTTACCCATTTAACCAAAACCCTGGTAGGTGAGGACGCGCAAGCCTTCCTTGCCGAACTCATCGCTCAGGTCTCCGAAGACCCCAATATTACGATATTTAAAGAAACCGAAGTGTCCGAGGTGGAGGGATTTGTAGGAAACTTCAAGACCACGCTTTCCAATGGTGAGGTGATCGAGCACGGGGCCACCATCGTCGCCACCGGTGCTGTAGAATATGAACCTAAACCCGATGAATATTTATCAAGCGATCCACAAGTTATCCACCAGCGTGAGTTGGAGCATTCTCTGGCAAACGGCGATTTCAAGGCCAAAACGGTGGTGATGATCCAGTGCGTTGGCTCGCGCAACACAGAGCATCCCTACTGCTCGAGGGTGTGCTGTACCGATGCGGTGAAAAATGCACTGACGATCAAAGAACGCTCGCCTGATACAGAGGTCATCATCATGTTCCGGGACCTCAGAACCTACGGACTCAAGGAGCTTGCATACGAGAAGGCGCGCGAGAAGGGCGTTTTGTTCATGAGATTTGATGAAGGGTCGGAACCGGTGGTCGAAAGAAAAGATGGAAAACTCAGTGTTCGCATCATGGATGAGTTGATTGGTCGAGAGGTCGAATTCTCGCCTGATCTTATCGCTCTCTCAACCGGTATCGTTGCCGAGAAGGAGTCGAATAAAATCCTGGCCCAGCTTTACAAGGTGCCCTTGAACGAGGACGGGTTCTTTCTTGAAGCGCACATGAAGCTTCGCCCGGTTGATTTTGCCACCGACGGCGTCTACCTTTGTGGTCTGGCCCATGCGCCCAAGTTCGTTGACGAGGCCATTGCGCAGGCTTCTGCAACCGCCGCACGTGCACTGGTTATACTCAATAAGGACAAGATTGAAGCTGAAGGCAAGATTGCGGTGGTCAATGAACGAACCTGCATCGGCTGCGGCTTTTGCGTGGAGGTTTGCCCCTACGGTGCAATCGAACTCGAAGAAAAACGAGTCCTGGGTCTTGAAAAGAAGGTTGCCGTTGTAAACGTGGCTTTGTGCAAGGGCTGCGGCGGATGCGCCGCTTCCTGCCGGTCCAACTCCATCGATCTGGCCGGATTCACCAATCAGGACCTGGTTTCCGCGTTCGAGCAGTTGATGTGGGAAGAAGAGGATATTGTCGGATGTTGTGGTATATGAGAATGTTATGAGGTGCATTTTTTGTCCAAAGGAAATCGATGAAAAAGCTGACCCACCAGAACACATCATACCTGAAGCTATGGGTAACAAAACACTGACTTGCAATTTTGTTTGCAAATGTTGTAATCATAAACTTAGTCCTATCGAAGATAGACTTATTCGGGCGCCACATATTGTTTTAGCAAGACATATTCTAGGAGTCAAAGACAAGAATGGGGAAGTACCGAGTATAGACTTTGGAAATTCTACAGTGGAAGGAGAACCTGGAGTAAAAGCTCACTATATCGTACAAAGTGAAGGGGTTAAAGAATTACGGATAGGGGGAAAAAGGGAGAATGGCTCTTTACCTTATTCAGAAGAAAGATTCACAGAAAAAGAGGTCAAGAAAGTATTAGGGCGTTATAAAAAGAAGGGAATATATACACCACATTTTGAGGTTTGGGCCAAAGAGGGTCACGGATGGCGTGAGAAATTTGAAGAAATGATTCAAACGCTTAAAAAACAAGGAATAGAAGGAAGAATCATCTCAGAAAAAAGGATCAGCCCTTGGTTTACTAGGACTTTGGTTATAGATTTTGGAGGATGGTTAAGAACTTATGCCAAGATTGCACTTGAATATTATATATTACTTTTTCCTGATTATGCAAACAGTCCGAATGTCGATATTTTTGGTCAGTTTATTTTCGATGAAGGGCTAAAGGATATAGAATCCTCACCTGTTGCAATAGCCCCTCTTCGCTCTGAAGGTAAAGGTGCTCCCGTTTCTTTCAGCAATGCAGAGCATAGCTTGCTAGCACTTGGTGGAATAGTTTTTATAGTTTTGTTCGGCCAAGCAACGGTAGCGATAGATATGCATCCGGTCGAAGATTCGTTACCTGACTATATTACATCTTTGGGAAAGGATGGATTTGTCACGGTAATAAATGTTAATTCCCCTCCGCATGAAACTCTGAAGTATTCTGAATTTCTAAGAATAGAGATGGAAGGAAATTAATATTAATGAATAAAGACCCTCGCATCTTAGCTTTTCTTTGCAACTGGTGCTCCTATGCAGGGGCTGACCTGGCAGG
>DAOVCF010000183.1 GCA_030670165.1 Candidatus Stahliibacteriota bacterium
CTTGGAATCGGGCTTCTGGCAGGCCGGATGCTTGCCGAAGATAAGGTAACGAGAGACGACTGGATATACGCGGCCCGGTTGGAGGTCTGGCCGATTGACGCACTGGATTTGGGTGCGGCATACCTGCGGCGCGACGCGACACGGGACGCTGACACCCTCTTCGGACGCGCGTTCGAGGAGTGGGCCGAAGAAAATCTTACGCTCCGTCTGTGGCGCTTCGATTTAACCGCGGCTGCTGCCCAGCGTTTCACCTGGGGACGCCGATCTGCCGAAGGCTGGATCGGTACCGACAACATCAAGGGGTTGGGACTTACCGCCTCCCTTTCCTACTCCCAGAAGGGTCTTGGTATCCTTCTTGAGGCAAAGGATTACAAGGGTCTTGCAGGCGGGATCAACGCGCCGCCACCGTGCAACCCTGACGCAGAATCCATCAACCAGGGCGCGGACGAGCAGGGATACCACCTTGCGCTGAACCTTGCACCATGGGACTGGCTGTGGATTGACGCCTCATACTCGTCAGCCTGGGATTCCACAAAGGAGAGCGCCCTTGACCGTCTGGGCGTCGAGCCGCGTATTGACCTGGCAGGGCATACCTTTATCCCCTTCTTTATCATGATAGACCGCGAGATACCCGGCGCCGTAAACCCGGAGAACGACAGGATGGAAGCCGGGCTATCCTACGAGACGCTCATCCGTGACTTCTCGCTTCATCTTAAAGGTTCCTATCGCCACGTGAAAGAAGTAACCGAGGTATGGGATGAGCCTCGCGTGCTCGTAGAGCTTGGCTGGCGCTCGTTCATAGTTTCCGGAGGTGGGATCGCAGAATTGAAGGAGGAGATGGAACTCTGGCCCTGGTGCTCCATCCGTTACAATGCCTATCCGTTTGATTTGACTCTGGCTTACGGTCGGTTCAAGGGTTCCTACATCTGCAAGAACGGGGTTTGTTCCTACGAGTTGCCGTTTGAGGGCCTCAAGGCCGACTTAACACTGTACTTTTAGAACCCCACGCTGATACTTCGTCTCAGCGCGGGGACCCCGAAAGGAAAAATAAGGAGGTTTGCCGTGAGGCAAAAAGGAGCAATTTATTCCTCTGAGCAGGCCAGGTCCTCGCGATCAGGGGCAGAAAGCGCTTCCCATGCCGAGGGGCCGAGGAGGATGTTTTTTTCAGCTTTCGCTGCGCGCTGCATGTTCTTTGCGGCCCGGTTGACCGGTTCTCCAATCGCGTCGAACCACTGCAGCTCGCCCTTGCCGAACGTCCCTGAAACCACCTCGCCTGTCTCGATCCCTACGTGAACCTGGCGGTTTTTGCCCAGATCACGGGCGAAGCTGACCGCATTGTCT
Source organism: Candidatus Stahliibacteriota bacterium (assembly GCA_030670165.1). Lineage (GTDB taxonomy): Bacteria > Hydrothermota > Tepidihabitantia > B3-TA06 > B3-TA06 > B3-TA06. The sequence continues at coordinate 1,342 of DAOVCF010000183.1, forward strand.
GGGCTCTCAAAGAGCAAAAGTCCCGCGTCTCCCATGAACTTCACGACTCGACCACCATGCCTGGCTGCCGACTCTATGACCATTCCGTAGAATGAATCAAGCTCGGCGGCAATATCGGCTGCATCCCTGCCCTGATTCTGCCTGTACCAGTCTTTAAGATCGAAAAACAGCACCGTTGCGGTTGTTTTTGACTTCTTCATATAACAATACTAGGTCAAATCAAGTTGGCTGTCAAGGGGCTTGACAAATCCTTGAATTCTTCCTATTATTAGGCATTGAAGTCGATCGAGCATAAAGACAACTCTAAGGTAAGACTGTATAATCTAAAAACCGAGGAGGTTTTACGATGAAAAAGCTCTTCTCCATTCTGGCTATCGCCGGTCTTGTGATAGCCGCAGGCACGGTCCTGGGTTGTGGCAAGATAGGAGGCGAGGGCTCCGAGGTGATAACCGACCTGCAGGACAGGGTCGAGACCCTCGAGGCCGATGTCGAGGCCGTCTCCGTGACTCTTACCGAGCTTCAGGACGAGTACGATACGCACATGGAAGAGTTCCACGGCACGAAGCCGCCGGAGCGCAAACCGGTCGTCACCACCGGTGTCGCCAAACCTAAGCCCCCGCGCGAGAAAGTCAAGTAAATCACTAAAAGCCCAGGAGGATTTATTATGAAAAAGGTACTAGGTATAACCCTGCTGGTTGCGGTAGGGGCGTTCGTCGTCTTCATGACGGGTTGCGACGGTGTGCTTCCAGGTGAAGTCAGGAATCTAGCTGTTGAGGCCGCTGATGAGGGCGCAAGCGTTAAACTTACCTGGAGTGAACCGACAGATGCAACCGGAGATGAAACCTACAGCGTCTACTTCGACGAAACCCTCGTTGAGGAAGAAATCAGCGTAACGGAATACAAGCATTTCGAGCCGGGCAAAGCCGGTGAGTATGAAGTCACCGTGGTTTCTGGCAACGATGAAAGCGAAGGCGTCAAAATTGATACCTATCCTATCGATGTGGCCAACCCTACTGTTTGGGAACTCAACGTCGAAGGATCAAGTGGCATCGGCTTTCAGGTTGCTTCCGAGGCAGTAGGCACCTACTCGATGGCATCTGATGCCAACAAAAACAACATCGACTGCTACTTCACCAACTGGCTGGTCAAGTCAGATGGCTTTGGTGGGGAGTACGATCTCTGCAGCCCTGCAGAAAACCTTGCCGATGACGCAGGCAAACCCTTCCCTGGTGAAGTAAGCGGATGGCGCTCAACAGGCATTACCAACGACTTAGAAAAGAACATTGAAGATGTAGAGATGGTACCGGAAACAGGCTACTACAGTCGTCCTGAAGATGCAGTGGCAGAAGGCGGGACTTACGCTATCTACACAGAAGACGACTACTACGGTCTTATCCAGGTAATAAGCATCAGCACCGACAACGGAGCCGTTGATATCAAGGCGACCTTCCAGCCGATTCAAGGACTTCGTCTGTTCTAAGGGCTAACTCCCTTACTCGTGAAATCCCGGAGGGAGAGGCTGTGCCTCTCCCTCCTTCAAGTTTGAGAGGTTAACCGTGGTAAAGAAAATTCTTGTGGTCGGTTTGATCCTGGCAGGTGTGGTTATGTTAGCCGGATGCGTGCCTCGCCGCGTGATACAGGCTGACTACGGCCCACGTCTGGACGAAATCGAGGCTCGATTGAGCAGTATAGAAACAACGCTCGATAGTCTTAAAAGCAATGTCTCCAAAGCCAACGCCAACGACGAAATTCTCAACGAGAATATGGAAGCGCTTTACGATGAGGTGGACGAACTGCGCTCAAAGATGGACATGCCTTTATCCAAGCCGAGGCGCAAGCTGGTAAAGTAAACACATACTTAAGCCGCCTCCGGCGGCCCAAGGTCTAATCATAGGCATAGAGAGAAATTCCAAGAAGGCCATGGCCTTCTTTTTATGGGCTTGACTTGAGGTGTTAGAGGAATAATCTAGAAGATGCTAAAGAAACCCCTTATCAATCCGACACTCACGCTGCGGAAAGGGGTTAAATGAAGGATTTGTTGGATACCCTTCGAGGCTGGGTGCAGACCTCCACCGCCCCGCGCAGAGCAGCTTACCGGATTCTAAAGGCCCCATGGCTCAACCGCAACCCGATCTACCGCCGCGCCTACCGCAAACGAATCAAGCGCGTCATCCGGCGCTACAGCGACTTCCCGCGCACCGTATCCCTGGAGACCTCTGCATTCTGCAACGCC
>DAOVCF010000059.1 GCA_030670165.1 Candidatus Stahliibacteriota bacterium
GTGTTACGGGTGTTACGGGTGTTACGGGTGTTACGGGCCGGGGGTGTATTTCATAGTACCGAGTGGTGGTAAGTCGTCGGCACAGAAAGTCGTCTTGATCAAATAACTTCCACTCCCCTGGTGGGAGGGGATAGAGGGGAAGGGGAGACTATAAGTCTCACCCCCACCCTCCGCCAGACGGTGGCACTCACAGATATGGATTAGGCATGAAGTAGTGCGCCTTGTCTTGTTAAGTTCAGTTCCCAAGAGACTTGACAGATCCTTAGTTTTGTTGTATAATTTTATAATAGAGGGCAAACTTGCCCTAGCGAATGTGGAAATTCATTCAAGGAGGTTTGCTATGAGAAAAGTCGTGCTTGTGGCTCTGATTCTTGCAAGTGTGGCCTTTCCTTACAATACTGTTTTAGGAAATCGCGGCACCTTCGGGGTTTACTCCGGTGCTTGCGAGGATATGGGGATGCTTACCATCGACCTGAACGCCTTCGGGACGATGATGAACATCGACTCGGTGGTTGCTCCGGACACCCTTTCTACCAGCGCACAACTTACGGAGGTTCTGCCCTATGTGGCTCTATCCTTTACTCCCTGGCACTACCTTGAGTTTTCGCTCTGGGGACACGGGCGTTACGCGACCTTCGGGAACTACAGCTCCAGTATGGCAGAGCTCTACAACGATCTCGGCCTTTCCGTGAAGGGGGGCGTACCCATATACTTCAACGAGGCAAAGAATATCTACCTTGCACCTGGTATCGACGGATTTGCTTACATGCAGGGCATGGGTAGCAACGTTTTTGGCTTCGGCGGTCGAGGGCTTATGACCTTCGGATTCGACTGGTTTGGGATTCATCTAAACGGCGGGTATGAGTATCTTACTCTACCTGGCGGGGGAACCAGCAACGTTCTTACCGGTGTTGGTTTAGAGGTATGGCCCTTTGAGTGGGGTGGTATCCTGGTAGATGGAACAGCCGATATACCTCAGGATGATCTTGGAAACTTTACCAACTATCTTCGTATAACCCCTGGTTTGTGCCTCGGTTTCGGAGGCAGGGCTACGAAGTTTAACGTCAATCTGGGTTGCGAGATCGAACCTATGCAGACGCCTTTCCGCTGGCACGCCTTGGCTGGAGTCGGTATCGGCTTCGATCTCATGCCAACAGCCGAGGGATACATAAACGGTATCGTCGTTGATAAGGTCACTCAGAAGCCTGTTGCTGAAGCCAAGATCTGCATAGAGGGGCATCCTGGGATTGATACCTACCTTACCGATACGGACGGACGTTTCTCGGTCGAGTACCCGGAAGGAAGTTTCTTCCTTGTGGCCGAGCATCCTGATTACGTACCCACTCGCACCGGCTCGGAGCTGATTGAACTTGAGGCAGGTACGGTGATGCTGGAGCTCGCTCCCATTACTGGAGGAGCTACGGTTGTTGGAACCGTAGCAGATGCCGTTAACAACGCTCCCATCCAAGCGGTGATTCGTTTCGTCAGCATAACCGGGGATACGGTTCTTTCCTCCTTTAAGAGCGATGCTGTGTCCGGCTACTACCGGGCCGTTGTGCCTGCGGGAACCTATCGTGTTGACGTACAGGCCGCGGGTTACAAGAAGACCCACAAGAGCATGATACTTGAGGATACCGATGAGATGGTGGTTGACTTCAAGCTGGAGCGTATGGTCCCCCAAGCCCAGGTCCCTCCACCCCCAATAGCCTTCCGTTCGATCTACTTCGGACGCGGTGAGGCCGGTCTTTCCCCACAAGACCATGCCCCACTCAAGGAGGCTGTTAGCGTTCTTAAGGCGCATCCTGAGGTTAAGATTCAGCTTAACGGTTACACGGACAGTGTAGGAGATGCCGCATCCAACCAAAAGCTCTCTCTTCGCAGGGCCCAGTCGGTGCGTGATTTCCTGATCTCTAACGGCATCTCGCCCGATCGTATCAAGGTTGTTGGTCATGGTGAGTCTAACCCGCGCGGCGACAACCGTACACGCACAGGACGTGATCTCAATCGGCGCGTAGACATCGTAGTTACGTAAGGAGCCGAGCGTTATCTCTAGGAGGCCTAAGATGAAAAGGATCGTCACGCTTGCCGTGCTACTTGGGGTAGGTGTCTCGATTGCGACACAGGTGCCGTATGAGGCCGTTACCAGGGAGGAAGGCGTCTATCTTCTGGAACTGGCAGGTATCGGGTTCGCTTTTGATGATCAGGATACCCTCATGCAACCTGAGACCTTTATGATTAAGGTAATATCACGCGTTCAGGAACTTGAGTCTATGACGACACCCGAAGGCGGCGTGCCTGTTCGTCAGAAGGTTCTGGTTAAGCCTTCTGCTATCCGGGTGGGGTACACAACCTACCCTCTTGAGGTGGTTGAGCTCAGCTCTACCTATATTGAGGCGAACGTATACTCCGGCAAGGTTACCGAACTTGGCGAGTTGATCGCGGAAGAACGTATAGGTAAGCTTAAGGTGTCGTTCGCGATCTTCACCGGACTTCCCGGTGGCAAGGGCACTCTCAGGCTGGGTGGGATGAGCTATTCTATCTTCTTCTATCAACCCGAAGCCCTGGATGGTTTCTACAGGTGGGCGCCAGAGTTCGAGTAACAAGATTTGCTTAAGCTAATCCTGCTGTTTTCAGCAGCGTTTTGGGGAGATACCCAGGTGCGGGAGTGGGTAGCGGTTGATGCTCACTACGGAGTAGGGTTGCCTTTATGTAATCGGCTTAACGTTGCTGAGTTTACCCTGGGATTGTCTTATATAGGGATTGGATCTTCAATTGTCGAATCCTATGGCTTTGGCTCTGGCGACAGCGGTCAGTTCATAGGTTCACTCCTGCCTTTGCATGTGAGTGTTCCGCTGTATCAGAAGATAGCCTTCTGGAGAGACGATGCATTTTTCAAACATTTCATCGCCTTCAATGTTCGCGGTTCTGGTTGGGGGCAACGCTACGATGTGCTCGGCCCGCTGTCCTTCATCCTTGAACCTCGCTGGCGGGCCAAAGCCCCTTATCTTGCTTTTGAACTTATGGGACGCTGGTCTCCGGTGAGGATGGTGGGTCTGCAGGCTACCTTGGGGACGTTGATTGTAAAGGATGCACCTGATCGGGTCTATCTCACCCTTGGGATATGCGTAGGTACTGCTGGTCCTGCATCGAAGTATAAGATCGGACCCCGTCTTGAGGTGACCGGGGTTGTGTTCGATGATGCCATCGGTGGAAACAGCAACGGCATCCTTGAGCCAGGCGAGGAGGGCCGCCTTCTGGTTTCCCTGGTTAACCGGGGCTTGAAGGACTCGGATACAATCTTCCTGAAAGCCGTTGTCCGGGACCCTCAACTGTCGGAATATCTTACTATTTTTGATACCACAATTTCCCCTCTGGAGGCCAACCGCTCGATCGAGGCGTCCTTGCCTGTCGTTGCCGGGGATCGTTTGCCTGCCCTTCCTTTGCGGTTACGCGTGTGGGGCAAAGATTCCGAGGGTAATATGGTATCCCCGGCCAACATAGAAATCCCCACCATGGACTCGTGAGTGCCGTAGGGTGGTTTCGGGTCGACGACCGCTTGATCCACAGCCAAGTGATGGTGGGATGGGTACTCGCTTTGGACATCCCCGGGATAATCCTGGCTAACGATCGAATTGCAACCGATGCCTGGCATCGAGACACTTTAAGGACTGTAGTGATCTCCTTTTCTGAGGGCGAAAGCAGTTCCTTTCGTTTCCCTATCTTGACTCAAGCGAGATCGAGGCTATACTGAGGTTGAGCCGTAAGGGCGTTAAGGTGATCGCCCGGGATCTTCCAGGCTCAAAGGCCGTTGACGTGGTGAAATTGATTAAACGCAAGAGGAGATAGTGAGCCCGCAACTTATCATAGCGGTTTTATGCGTCCTTTCCGGGATGAAGAAACGTCTCCTACCCTTTTTTGTGGGATTTACAGCCTGGGTGGTTGTATGGGCGCTGGTAAGGTTTTAAGGAACTTCATTGCGCAGCTTTTCGTCCAGAACCTCTGGAACTTTAGAACTGAACAGAGACCTGGGATGACTCTTGTGCTTTCTTCACGATCGAAGAACGGGAAGATTGTGGAGTCTCCACGTCTAACGTTCAACACCAATCCCTATCTCGCCTCCTTCCTTACCGTGGTTCTTGTACGGGAGTGGAACGAGAATGGGATGGAAGGTGTTTCCTCTACGCTTGAACCCAGTCTCGCAGCTCAAGGTGAGCGGCTGGTTGGTTTGCTCTGCGCAGTCATGCTTTTCAATCGGGCTATTTTGATTATACTTGGGGTAGTGTTATGACGGCGCTTGAAATAGTTATCCGCAACAAGATCGGTCTTCATGCTCGTCCTGCGGCCCAGTTCGTCAAGCTGGCTGAAGGTTTTAAGTGTGATATATGGGTCAGCAAGGACGGGGTCCGGGTTAACGGCAAAAGCATCCTTTCGCTTCTTACCCTGGCCGCAGAGGAGGGGAGTGTGGTTTTGCTTGAGGCCGACGGGCCGGATGAAGCAGAAGCACTTGAGGCGTTAAGGAATGTACTACAGGAGGAGGGTGAATGATTATCCTTCGTGGGATTGCGGTTTCAGACAGCATAGGGATGGGTAAGGCGTTCCTTTTCACCTCCAAGCCGCCTGAACTTAGACGCGTACGCATCCCGGAGAAGAACATCCAGACGGAGCAGGAACGCCTTGAGGCCATGCTTACCTCAACCGGTAAAGAACTAGCGGAACTCCAGGCTGGTATTTACAAATCGCTCGGTCCGGAGTTTGCCGACTTTCTTGAGATGCAGATCCAGACCCTTTCCGATCCAGCTTTGCTTGAGACCTGCAAGCGCAATATCAGTGAGGCTTACAGTGCGGAGTATGCGTTCAGCAAAGCGGTAGCAGAGATTGCCAAACCGCTTCTTGATGCAAAAGATGGGTTGTTTAAGGAACGTCTGGCCGATATCGAAGATGTTACCAATCGTGTATTGCGTAACCTTCTTTCCCTGCCCTCGGTTTCTATAATAGATGCCCCGTCTGATTCGGTGGTGCTGGCGCATAACATTCCGCCTTCAGAGGTGGTTCTTCTGGATTCTAGAAGGGTCAGGGGGTTGGCGACCGAGATAGGCGGGCGAACCTCTCACATCGCCATTATCGCCAAGGCCTTGGAGATTCCGGCCGTTCTCGGTGTAGAGCATCTATTGGAGAAAATCAATGGTGAAGAGCAGGTGGTGGTTGATGCTCAGCGGGGCCAGGTGATATTAGCCCCTACCGAGCGCCGCATTTCTACCTACAGGCAGGAGATACGTGACTACGCTGTCCGGCGCAAAAGCTTCGTAGACTCAGCCAAACAGGCCGCGATAACGCTTGACGAGCGCAAGATAGACATATCGGCCAACATTGAGTTTACAAGCGAGATAGACGCTGTGCAGCGCTATGGCGCGCAAGGAGTAGGGCTTTTCCGCACCGAGTACCTTTTCCTTACAAAGAGGCGTTTCCCCACCGAGGAGGAGCAGTATACAATCTACAGCGAGGCGGCTAAAAAACTCAAACCGCACCCCATTATCATTCGCACCCTTGATCTGGGCGGCGATAAGATATTGCCCGGTTACGAAGAGGCCAATCCTTTCCTTGGCTGGCGTGCCGTGCGCTTCCTGTTCGACAACGAAGAGATCTTCCTTGACCAACTGCGTGCCATTCTGCGCGCTTCGGCACACGGCAACGTGAAGATAATGTTCCCCATGATCTCCGATCTCTCCGAGATCAAACGAGTCAAGCTCTTGCTCAAGAGGGCACGGGAACAACTTACACATAAGAGCCAGAAGTTCGATTCCGAGATGGAGATGGGGATCATGGTTGAAGTACCCTCCGCAGCACTTATGGCCGACCGTATGGCGAAGTACGTGGATTTCTTCAGCATCGGTACGAACGACCTTACCCAGTATACCCTGGCGGCGGATCGAGGAAACGAAAGGATATCGCGTCTGTTTAATCACTATCATCCCGCAGTTCTCCAGCTTATCAGACGGGTTATAGGCGCGGGGCGCAAGTCACATATCTGGGTCGGCGTCTGCGGGGAGATGGCGGCCGAAGCCCTCGGTATGGCTCTGCTAATAGGGTTGGGGGTGGACGAGCTCTCAATGACGCCTTGCGCGATACCTGTTGCCCGTAAAATCATACGCAACGTTAAGGTAGAGGAACTGCGCCGAATTGCGAATCGCGCGGTGGAGTATTCTACACCGGTGGAGGTCATCCGTTACCTGCGTCGTGAGCTGAGCCGCAAATACCACGACCTTGCGGTCCTGTTCCTCGGGAGCAAGGACATATGCTATCCTTAGTACGCTTGATCCCGGATCAGCTTGAGTACGGCTGGAAGGAAGCCGGGGCAGTTGTCGAGAGCATTCCCAAGGACGTTCCTGCGAGTCTTGCCGTCTGCGGTATGGGCGGTTCCGGGGTCTCAGGCGATCTGATTCGAGGACTTTTACTTCATACCTCACCCATCCCGATCGAGGTCGTCAAGGATTACACCCTGCCCGGCTGGATCGATAACAAGGGCTTCGCAGTAGTCATAAGCTACTCCGGGAATACAGAGGAGATTCTATCACTTTGGAAGGGGCTTGAGAATCGGAAGGTTCCTCGCCTGGCTGTAACGTCAGGCGGGAAGCTTAAGAAACTGGCAGAGGAAGCATCGATCCCTTTAGTTGCAGCACCTTCCAGCTACCCGCCCCGGGCATCGATCGGCTACCTTTTTGCACCGCTTTTGCGGCTGGCCAATCACTGGAATCTCTATCCTGATGCAAAGCAGGAACTTACTGCAACCTTCGAGCTTTTGCGTTCACGTATGTCGGAATGGGAGGATGAGGCCGCAAGACTCGCCGAACTCTTAAAGGATAGTTTCCCTGTAATCCACTCGTTGGATCAGCGCTTTGCCGCGCTGGGTTACCGCCTGGTCTGCCAGCTTAACGAGAACGCCGAGGTCCTGGCTCACGCCAACGTATACTCGGAGATGAACCACAACGAGATCATGGGCTTCGAGGGTGGAGCAGATGAGGGCATCGCATTGATCGTTCTCGATCCAGGAGACGAGTTTATCCACCCCCGTAACCGCAAGCGGGCCGAGATCGTGGATAGGATTCTTCCTTCCTCAATCCCACGCTTGGTGATTCATGCCGAGGGTGAAAGCCGGCTTGAACGCATCTTCTCCCTTTTAGTCAAAGGCGATCTTCTGAGCGTTTTCTTAGCCGAACTCCGTGGTGTTGATCCTTTTCCTGTGGCTTCCATTGAGCGTCTGAAAAGGGAGCTTTTGTGAAGGTTCTTATCCCAGCCGGGGGAATGGGTACGAGATTGAGGCCCCATACCCTTTACACACCAAAACCGCTGCTTTTCGTGGCAGGCGACACAATAATCGGGCACATATTCTTGTTGCTCGACGGCCTTGAGATCGAAGAATACCGCATCGTCTACTCACCCGAAGCTTCTCTGCCCCGTTTGCTTCGGAGAGCATACCCTGACCGTAGCTTTTCCTTCTGGGAGCAGGCCGAGCCTTTGGGGCTTGGTCATGCGGTTCTTCAAGGGCTTCCGGAACTCGGCGACGAGCCTATTCTTATTCTCCTTTCTGACACCATCATCCCCTTTGACATCCGGGCTGCGCTCTCAAGTGTAGCAGAAGATGAAGGCTTTCTGGTGGCCAAAGAGGTGGAAGATCCGCGCCGGTTCGGGGTGATGGAGCTTGCCGGAGACTACATCTCGAAGCTCGTAGAAAAGCCTGAGAAGCCGCAGAGCAATCTGGCTATCTCCGGCATCTACTATCTGCCGTCGGCTAAGCGGCTTCGAGAGGCTCTTGAAAAGATGGTTGCTCAGGATCGGCGCACGCAGGGAGAGTACCAGCTTACCGATGCGTTATCCATCCTGATAGATCATGGGGAGAAGCTGAAGGCAGTCAAGGTGGATACATGGCTGGACTGCGGGACCCCTGCCGCATTGCTTGAGGCAAACCGGGAACTTCTGAAGCACAATAGCCGGGTAGTGCCGGTTGAAGGTTCGCTTATCAAGCCACCCTGCTGGATCGCGGATGATGTTATAATAGAGAACTCAATCATTGGCCCTAACGTTTCAATTGCAAAAGGTGCTGTGGTTCGCAACTCGATCGTCTCCGAGTCCATCATCAACGCAGGTGCTCAGATTGAGGGGATGGTTATCAAAGATACTATAGTAGGGGAGAGGGCTGTTCTCAAACGCCCTATGCTTTCCTCAGACTTCGGTCCCTTCTCTCGCCTTGAGGGCTTCTAGCGCCTCGCCAGCTACGTAGACCGATCCGGAGATTACAAGGAGGTCTTCCTCGTTAAGGGAATCGAGTATCCGGTTTACACCCTGCTTAACCGAATCGGAAGGATGACAATCGGGATGAATCCTACGACAGAGATTCAGCAGTCGGTCTTTAGATTCAGCCCTTGGAAGATCAGCCTGGGTTATCCAGATCTCATTAAAGAACGGAGCAAGGGTCTCAATAATCCTGCGTTTGGGTTTGTGCCGTGTGATGCCTATGAGCAGGATGCGGCGGGGATAGCTTGCGAAATGCCTGTCCAGGGTTTTCCTTAAGGTTGCTGCCGATTCGGGGTTATGAGACATGTCAAGGATAACGGTAGGACGATCTTGGATGATTTCGATGCGCGCAGGCAGCTTTAAGTCTGCAAGACTTTTATGGACCTTTTTCTCTTTGATTTCAGGGATCAGCATTTCTGCAGCGGCGATCGCGGCTGCCGCATTCTCCATCTGGTGGACGCCGAGGACAGGCAGCTTGAATTCGGCATCCATTTTGATTCCTCGATAGTGTATCCTTATGCCTTCGATCTTTTCCTCGATCAGCCGGGCGCTGAAATCTTCACCCAACCATAAGCCTCGTGCTGCGGTTTCCTTAACGGCCTTCTTTATTACCGATCCTACAAGAGGTCGTTGAGCGGCTATTATTGCTGGCTTGCCCTTTCTCAGCACGCCGCACTTCTCTTGGGCGATCCTTTTTAGGGTTTTGCCAAGCATCTTGGTGTGGTCGTAGCCGATGCGTGTGATTACCGAAATCTCCGGCTCGGTCACGTTGGTTGCATCCAGTCTGCCGCCCACTCCTATCTCCACTACATTGACGGTGGTCTCTTCTTCAAGAAAGTGAAGAAAAGCCACGGTGGTTAGGGCTTCAAAGAAGGTTATGCGTGGCTCGTGGGCAAGTATCACAGGCTTAAGCTCATCCAATATAGAAGCAAAACGAGCAGCAGGTATCTGCCGGTCGTTCACTCTTATCCTCTCCCGATAATCCAGAAGATGAGGCGAGGTGTAAAGCCCAACCTGTTCGCCGTGTGCTTGTAGAATCCTTGCGAGCATGATGGCGGTAGAACCCTTGCCCTTGGTCCCGGTGATCAGCACCACTCGCTTTAATCGTCCCTGTGGATTGCCTATCTTTTTCAGGAACTCAAGAAAGTTGTCCAGTTTGAACTCATAGTTGCGGTAAACCCAGCGTTCATAGTCTATCAAGGATGAAAGGAATTCTATTGCCTGGCGATAGTTCACGACTTGGTTTTTATCTTCTTCAGTCTAACCCGAGGTGATCGAGACCCTCTCTATGGCAATGTAGGGAAGGAGGTAGGAGTAGACCCTGGTAAGCTTCTTACTGATTCCGCTGATATTGCCGATTGCATCGAACACGTTGCCTGCGATCATTGTGTTGGTGACCGGATTGGCCAGCTTTCCGTTTTTTATGTAGAACCCGCCCTTGACCGTACCTGAAAAGTCGCCTGAGACGGGGTTGGTGTTTCCGGAAAAGCGCGTAACGAGTATGCCTTCCTTGATCTCGTGGATGAGTTGCGCTTTAGTCGCCTCGCCAGGGGATATCACCAGATTTGTGGTACCGATTCCGGGCAGAGATCGGTAGCCGCCCGAGGCGTGGCCTGTTGAGGCCCGTCCTTCGCGGTTCGCGGTGTAGGAATTGTATAGATAGGTTGCGAGCTTTCCATCCTTTATGATCGCCAACTTTCGGTGAGGCTGTCCCTCCCGGTCGAAGGCCGAGGATGCGATACCATCTTTAAGCAGACCGTCGTCAACTATG
>DAOVCF010000098.1 GCA_030670165.1 Candidatus Stahliibacteriota bacterium
CCATTTGACGGGAAAATCAAGATATTTTACACCCCAAAGTGTAACTTCGTTCTCCTTTGGAGACCCCGAAGAATGCTCCTTTTCTCTTTACAGAGAAAAGATCGCAGAGGGGACCTCGAGACTGTATTCTGTCATCGTGAGCAAGCCGCAGGTGCCCGTGGCAATCTCATAGCAGAATCTTCGATCCGGGTGGTGATTTCTTTCAGTCCGCGCTGTGATTTTGCGCAAGATAGACTGGAATGTCCGTTCTACATCTAAGGCACTCAATGACAAACAAGGAAGGGCCGATCTCGCGCCAGACCTGGTGCCTTAAAGCCGGCCCCTACCGAGTTACGTTTAGGCTCGCGAAGCTACCCCCGGCAGTTACACTCCTTTTCTTTCGCCTGGCACTCGTCGCAGAGTTCGCCGTAGGTAGGTTTTATATAGCTTACATTTACGTTTAAGCCCGTCGGATAGTTAGAGCAATTGGTACACCAGTGCCATGTGTCGCTGTCTTTTCTTTTTACGTACCTCGGCATCGTGCCCTCCTTTGGACTTATTCGTCCAGGTTGACGTTTGTGAAAGGAATGGGATTAGCCTGATTCTTTTTTGCACTCTCTATACATCTCATTGCTTTATTATATTGAACTTTTTAGAAATGTCAAGTCCTTTACGTATCATCAGGTATGTGTTAGTTTATTCTTAAAGGTTTACTTCGGTGCGCAGACGGCGAAGCAGGCGGGACAGTCCACCTGCCTGATCTAAACACCTCAATACTCAAAGAAGGTCTTGGCGAGCCGGTTTAACAATAGTATCAATAAAAGGGCAAGACTCGACACCACACTTGACATCCTGATCAAGGCTCATATACTTTGCCCATGACCTACGGGATTGATATTTCTGAGGAGGAGATTCGTTGGGTTCGCCTGCCTAAAGGAGAGAACCCGGCTGCTTGCGGTCGTATTCCGCTTGAGGATAATGACCGCTCGCCAAGGCGGATCAGGCAGGTGCTTAAGGAGTTCTTCTCCCGCGAAAGGGTGTCCCGCTTTGTGTTTCCATTGTGCGGTCAGGGGGTGCGCGCCAGGGTTTTTGCCTCCGACAAGGTGGACATCTCCGAGCTGGAGGATAACGTGGCTTGGGAGGCAAAGTTCATGCTTGAGTATAACAGGCACCGCGATGTCTTGAGCTTCGATCCTTTGCGCAGCGTGGGCAGCCAAACCTGGATTGTTGCAGTAGCGGCTCCGCTTGAGGTGATCCAGCGCAAAAGCGGGTTCTTCCCCAAAAACCCTACCCATATCGAGACCGCGTTGACTGCGCTTGCGAACGCGGTGCTTCACTCCAAGTGGGGAGAGAAGGATATTATTATCCTGCATCTTGACCGTAGCAGAGGTTTCCTTGTTGTTGTAAGTCACGGCAATCCGATCCTTATGCAGGAGATCCCTCGGGTAAATCTGAAAGAGGCAAGGCTTAGCGAGGAGGTTTTGAGCCTCTGGCATGATGAGCTTAAGGTCAGGCGCAACTTCCTTCCCCAGGACAAACGCAGGCTGGATCACTTCCTCTTGTCCGGTGAGGCGGCACTTGTGCCTGAGAACGCCCGAGCCCTTGGTGAGTGCATTGATCTGACGGGCGAGGTGTTTGATCCCTTCGACGGCGTCCAGATCGAATGCAAAGCCGGAGAAGGGGTGCTATTTCCATTGGCCTATGCCTGTGCTTTGAGGGGAAAGTGATGATACAGATTGATCTTGCGGTCAGGCGTCGCCCGGAGAAGCTTACCTCATTACAGTTCCTACTGCTTTTTCTGGGGATCCTGCTTGGGACCTCGCTTATCGTTGGTATTGGTCTTGTTCTTCAGTGGAATTCCCTCAACAACCTGGCGGATGAGATTGGTGAGCTTGGGGTGAAACGCGATTCTCTAGAGACCCTGGAGGCTGAGATCATCCGGTATAAGGATCTTAAAGATAGTCATAGTGAGCTTATGCTTGTCATGGAGGACGCTCGCAAGGATACGGAGAGGCGTCTGGATATCCTAAGGCTCCTACGCACCGAACTTGAACCGGGCATGAGGTTTCTCTCCTGCCGTATAGAGCCTGACAGCGTTATCACCAGATGTCTTAGTCCATCTAACGTCAAAGTGGCTCGCTACTTAGAAGAACTCTCACGAAGCGGTTTATTGAGGGTTATTGAAAGCGAACCGCAGGGAACCAGGCAAGGCCTGATTGAGCATCGGGTGCTGCTGAAGATACAATGAAGGCACTTATAAGCACTATCTTTGGGGTTCTCGTTGCCCTGGTGATTGCCACAGGTGCGTATATTGGACTCCGAAACCGAAGGCAGCACCTGGATTTTCTTGAGGAACGCCGGGCCCTTGCGACTGAAGTTGAAGAGCTTGAGGGTAAGGCAACCGGTTGGAATGGTTTGCCGGAGGACTTTTCAAGGATCGAGTCGGAACTCGACAGTATGCGAGGGATCGTTTCCGTGATCCAGACCCAGCTTTCCGAACGTCTCGCTGCCCGTGGTTCACTCTCGCGGACGCCCAAGCTTGTGCTCGGCGAACCGCAGGATACCGCCGGATGGCGGGCCTATCCCTTCTCCCTCATCCTTGAAGGGCGTCCTGAGGCGGTTGATTCATCCATGAGAGTGCTTCAGGATGACTTGCCGTTCATGCATCTTCAGCGCCTGGACGCTACCCTGATTTCATCCAGGCGTCTCAAGCTCGAGATAACCGGTTCGGTACGCTTTCCGCCTGACCCACAACACCGTAACACCCCTAATACCGTAACACCGCGGCACTAATCTGTCTACGGCAGGTTTTAGGAGTTCTTCTGAAACTCCACCGACTTGTTCTGAAGGAGATTTATGAATCTTCGTGAGATAGTTGCGCGGCTGCGCAGCCAGTGTCCATGGGACCGCAAGCAGACCCTTTCCTCCATAAGACATCTCTACATAGAGGAGGCATACGAGCTTTCAGAGGCGCTTGAGTCAGGGGACGGGCAAAAGATCGAGGAGGAGCTTGGCGATCTTTTATACATCGTTCTCATGGGCATCGAGATCGCACGGGATGCCGGCCTGACGGATTACGATAGGGTAGAAGAGACAGCCAAAGCCAAACTTATCCGCCGTCACCCCCACGTGTTCGGGGAAACTAAGGTCGAGGGTGAAGCGGAAGTTCTTGCCAACTGGGAGCGCATCAAGGAAGCGGAAAAGAGTGGAAAGGCGGGATTCTTCGAAGGGGTTCCCAAGTCCTTGCCCGCTCTCATACGCGCCCAGATGATGCAGGAGCGCGCCGCGCGGATTGGATTCGACTGGGAGAGCACTCATGGTCCCTTGGCCAAGGTCAGAGAAGAAACCCAGGAGTTAACCGAACACATCGGCAAGGAAACAGACGATCTTGAGCGCGAGCTTGGTGACATACTCTTTTCAGTAGTGAACCTTGCCCGGCACATCGGGGTTCGCGCAGAGGAGGCGCTTGAGCGTTCAAATGCCAAGTTCCAGCGCCGTTTCGAGGGGGTCAGGCGGCTTGCTCAGCAACGCGGGCTTGATATGACCAAGATGGGAATCGAGGAACTGGATAAATTATGGGACGAGGTAAAGAAATTACCCCAAGAAAACAGCTAGCTGTTTTCTCGGGGACCCCGAAGGACAGGTTTAAGAAAACTCTGTCATTGCGAGGAGCGAAGCGACGAAGCAATCTCATAGGTAACATAGGGTATGCTATGCCTCTACAAATGGTATAATAATAAATAAACGGACTAGAAAACCCATTCTACACGTGATTTTTTGCGATCTTTTTAACCTCCGGCTAAAAAGGAGCACGATGGGATGAAGCGAAGTCTCAAAAACGCAAACAGATATAAGAGACCTACCACGATCCACGTCTGATACTCGCGTAGCGCCCAGGATAGATTGAAACCCGCAAACAAGGGACCTTCGAATCGCTTGGGGAAGAGAGGCGTCACCCTTTGGCGGTATTCGTCGTACCCCTTCCCGTACTTCAGAGAAAGATGTTTCTCCTCAGCTTTAGCGATCAGGACGTAAAGCGTTACGAATCCCACTGAAGTCAGCACAATCAGTATCCAATGCGGCCTTAGCAGAACTAATCCTGCCGCTACCAACAAGGCATTACCTATATACAAAGGGTGTCTGAGGAGGGCATAAGGGCCGCGGGTGGCTAAATGATCTGTTGTGATCTGCCGGTTGCGCGATTGGGGTCCTATGAAGCCCGCGGCCCAGAATCTTATTAAGAGTCCCGGTATAAATAAAAGCGCACTCCACACGCTTATCCAGGGGTCGGAGAATACGAGCAACAAGAGTACCCAGAGCGTTGCCAGGACGCCCCGGGTACGGAATAGGATTTGGTCTAAAGGAACCTTCAATGCAGGTAAATCTCCACCTTTTTGCCTTCCTCATCTTTGACCTCAAACACCTTCCCGGGCTGGGCTTCGTCCAGCGCCTTTAGGATGGTATCGGCAGGGATCTCCTGTTTGGCAAGCACACTCGCCGGGACGAAGTTCATCGCAAACCTGGCGAGAGAGATGGGAAGGTTGATTCTCACGTTGGGTTTCTCCTTGCCCTTCTCAAAGACCAGGACGGTTATACTTTTCGCCTCAGGATGCGCCCCTTCTATTGCCTCCAAAAGCTTTTCCGCCTCTTCAGCCGTTATCTTGCCTTCAGAGACCATCCTCAGGATGCGCAGGGTAGCTTCGCTACTCATGGCAGTGATGTCCTTTACGTTTGCCACTGCGTATCTCATCAACCGCTTCGTCCACGTCTATCTTGCCTTCTTCGAGTTTGTCTATGATAACTGTAACTTTTCGTGGCTTACGGCAGGCATAATGGATTACGACACGAATCACTATTGCTACGCCAACGGCTACGATAATGAAGGGCCACAACGTACCGAAGCCCGGAACGATCAATCCGATGTTTGAGAACCAGACAACCAATCCTATAGCAATAAGCAGCAGTCCCCAGAATAGCTTCCAGCCTACGCGGCCTAAACGTGTTCCGTACCTGGTTTTCCTGATCGCTCTTTGTATTAGCTCCACTATCCCCATAAGTCCCAGAATCACAAAGATTATCGGCCAGGAGTAGCGGAACGCAAAGGTCCCAGTCGCTACGGTTGAACCCAGCCATATCCAGATACCTATCCACGCAACTACCAGTCCCCAGAAGATGCCACGAATCATCTGTTCCTCCTTTGATTGCTCAGTTCTTGAGATTGAACCTTAATCTTTACCGGACGTTTGTTTGATGCAGCGATAAAATAAAGGTTGGCAAGGACTCCTGCAATGATCAAGGCAGCTATCCAAGTGCCTATGCCTAGGAGTCCGGCCAGTCCTGCGGTCATTTCTCGCTCCTTTTGCGCAGAGTGATGTCACCATGCTTTGTTTTGACGTAAAGTTTTGCCTTAGGTTTCCCTATCGTGAACTTGAACTCCTCTACGTCTTCAGGGGTTTCGAATTCGAAGTCGCTTAGTATGCTTCCTTTCCTGGGTTTTACCAGGGTTATCTCCAGATTTGCCTCCTCAGGTAAGGTAAGAGTGATATCGCCTGAGCCTACTTCCACCTTTCCGCCTTTGCATTCGGCAAAGTCAAGGTTTGCGTCTCCTGAGCCCAGAGCCACGCTGACCTCACCTGATATCTGGGTCCCGTCCAGATCGCCTGAGCCGAGCGCAACCCGAATATCTCCGCTGATTTGTTTAAGGTCCGTATCACCTGAACCGCATCGGAAGGTAAGCGTGCCATCCAGGTTGGAAGCCGATACGTCGCCTGCAGCCGCTTTTATGTCAACGTTCTGAGATTTGATTACGGTTATATCCAGATCGCCTGACATGGTTTTAAGCGCCAGTTCGTTTTCGGTTTCGGAAACCTTATGTCCGTTGCGGAGCTTGATGCGAATCTTGCGCTCGTCGTCGCCTTTGATGGTTACGTCGCCTGATACGACCTTTATAACGAGCCGATCCTTGGGGTTAAACTCTAATTCCTTTTCCTCGCCTGAACCGGCGAACCAGATGCTGCTTTCTATCATATCAGGTAGTCCCTTGAGAGAAAGCTCCACCTTACGCGCGATGCGCTTACCGAGGTCAGGACCTGGCACGTGCCTCGGACCCCAGCGGTAGGTTTCACCCAAGGCGTTAAGGAGTTTGGTCGCCTCCTCAGCGGTTATCTTGCCTTCTTCCAGCAACTTAAGAATTCGTTCTCTTTCTTCCATTTCTTCCTCCTTTGTTTAATCTCACGAAACTATAAGTCTTTTCGCTTCGCCCATATAGCTTGAACAGGCCGCTGCCTTCGATCTGTGTGAGTATCTCATCTTTCTGCATGTGGTGATCGCTGAAAGATAGGATTCCATTCAGCTTCAATACGCGGTTCAACTCAGAAAGAACGTCATCCGGATTGCTCAGATTGTGGAAGACATCGTACAGAAGAACCATATCCAGGCTCTCGGCACGAAGGCTGGTATCGCAATCCGATTGGATGGTTTCGATATTGCCGAGTTCTTTTTTCTCTGCAGCTTTTGCTACCATCTGTGATGCCAGGGGATGGATGTCCAGGGCGTACACCTTGCCTTGTTCGCCTACCAGCTCGGCAGCCGCAATAGAATGTCCGCCAGGGCCGCATCCGAAATCGAGAATCCTGTATCCGGGTTTTACGCCTGCATCTTTCAGAATCTTGCGAGGCGGGTTCTTTTTGTTGCGTCGGTTCATTGCCGCGCACATCATCCTGAATCCGACGTTGCTTATAAATCTATCTGCCATCATTCCTCCGTTAGTCGCAGCAGCCGAAGGCCATGAACTCGACATCCTTTGCGTCCACTTCGCCTCCTTGAATCTTTAGTTGCCGACGAACAGCCCGCGAAGCAGATTCTTCAAAAACTGATCGTCGGGTTTTGTTCTTTTAATGATCGGCTTGCTTTTACTCACGTCTTCCTCCTTTATTCTTCTGACTCTTCTTTCCTGATGAGCTTTACCGCGTCCTCTGCGGAGAGCTCGCCTGCTTCAAGTTTATCAAGTACGTCACTTATCTCTTCATGGGAGGCTCTTGAGGTTACGATCCCCATCTTGGCCAGCAATGCGTCCAGCCGCGAACGCACCGTAGGGTAGGAGAGCGCAAGTTCCCTTTGTACGTCTCTTAGGCTGCCCCTGGAGTGCAGGAAGATCATCAAAAACTCGTGCTCCTCGTCTGTAAGCCGCGCGAATATAGGAACTTCGAACTCCCCACGGATCTTTATCTTGCAGTCGCGACAGCTAAGTTCCGAAATATAAAGACTTCCGTTGCACACCGGGCAGCGTCCGATGAGTTTCTTTTCAGTCATAGGCTAATTATAGTGAATTTTTGAACTTTGTCAAG
>DAOVCF010000075.1 GCA_030670165.1 Candidatus Stahliibacteriota bacterium
GGGCCGAGTCAACCGATGGGCCGTTCGAGAAGATAGTCGAGTTCCTTATCCCCACCACATCGTATACTGACGCCGACACCCTGGTCCGCAACAAAAAAGACTACTACTACCGTGTGGACGTTGTAGGCAAACTTGGCACCCGTGCTTCATCTAAGATAACCGGCCCGGTGATAGCAAAGCCGCAGTGGTTCAACAGAAACCGTCTTGCGGTGCTGGTTTTTGCGCTTATTTACGGCGGGCTGGTAATACTCTACATCGAGTTCGCCAAGCGGGACCGCGGCATGTTCGTTCGGCGCATAGCGGGCCTTGACGCGATAGACGAGGCGGTGGGGCGCTCAACCGAGATGGGCAAACCGATCCTATTCAGCTTCGGGATAGGGTATCTCACCGACGTTGCCACCCTTGCCGCTTTGTCCATACTGCGCCGGGTAGCAAAACGTGCGGCACAATATGAGACCCGGATACTGGTTCCGAACTACGACCCGATCGTGATGACCGCGGCGCAGGAGACGGTAAAGCAGGCCTTTTCAGAGGCCGGGCGACCCGATTTATACCGGGAATCGGACATTACATTTCTTACCGCGGATCAGTTCGGCTACGCGGCAGGTGTTGACGGCATCATGCTCCGCGAGAAGCCCGGAACCGTGTTCCTTCAGGGTGTTTTCTACGCCGAGGCCTTAATATTGGCCGAGACCGCTCACTCGGTTGGAGCCATCCAGATCGCCGGAACAAACATGGCCACCCAGCTTCCATTCTTTATTGCCGCCTGCGACTACACCCTGATAGGTGAAGAACTCTTTGCCGCTTCGGCGTATCTTGACCGTGACCCGCAGCTGCTCGGCTCCCTGAAGAGCGAGGACATGGCAAAGATCATCACCGTGTCGATCATTGCAGTGGTCTCGATCGTCGGGACCGTCGGTGCGATACTGGCTTCCGTTTCCGGCAAAAACGAAATCCTTCTTTCTTTAGGCGAGTTCGTCAACGATCTGTTTGAGACCCTCAAAGGTTTCCTCACCACATCCTAGGAGAGCGCGTGAAACGAACACTTCCTCTTATCATAACCTTTCTTGCGGGCGTATTCGTGGTTGTGACTTTTTTTATCCCGCGCGAGCCGTTCGGCAGCCTTGAGCAGCGCATGCTCGTATGGGCCTCTATCCTTGGAGGCTTCACCCTTCTTCTTGGGATAGACAGCCTTATAAAACACCACGGCCGAAAGGTAGCGCGCATGGAGAAGGACTGGTTTTACAGCCTTGTTACCCTTTTGGGGCTTTTCGGAACCCTTGCCGCAGGCATCGTTACCTGGGTCAAATACGGCACGCCATTAGAGCTTGCCTCGCTGAACGAAGTAGGCGGCTTCTTCTGGGTCTACAAGTGGGTAATGGTTCCGCTTCAGGGGACGATGTTTGCGCTTCTTGCCTTCTTTATCGCCTCTGCCGCCTACCGTGCGTTCCGTGCCCGCACGTTCGACGCCACACTTCTTTTAGTGGCCGCAATCCTTGTGATGATCGGGCGCTTGAGCATGGGCGTGATTCCTGCAACCCTGGTACTGGCGATTCTTCTGGTTGCAGCCGGCATCCACAGGCTGTTAATAAGGAAGCCGGTGTTCGGAGCCGTTCTTGCTGCCCTCGGAGTTGGCCTGGGCGCGTTGGTTCTTGCATTCCCGCAGGATGCGGTTCGGCTCGCGCCACAGGTTCAGGAATGGCTCATGTCGGTTCCCCAGACCGCGGCCCGCAGAGGCATACTCATAGGCGTTACTTTAGGTACAATCGCCATGTCAATCCGCATCATACTCGGCATCGAACGAACCTACATCTCGTCGACCTAGGAGGAGAAGTGAAGTTCATTAAGTGGCTAACCAACATAGATCGCCGGATCATCTTTCTCCTTATGATCGGAGCGGTGCTTGTGCCCATGCTATTTACCATACCTATCCCCTTCGAGGTCGGCGAACCGGTTCAAAACGCCTTTAATGCCATTGATTCGCTTAAGCCCGGATCGGTTATCATGCTCTCGGTGGACTACGACGCCACGAGCTATCCGGAGTGCCAGCCGATGATAGTGGCCATAACGGACCACGCGTTCCGCAAAGACCTGCGGATAATCCTCCTGGGCCACATCCCTACCGGCCTGCCTCTGGGCCAGGAGGCCCTGGAACGCGCCGCTACGGAGTACAATCAAAGCCATAAAATAGAGTATAAACAGGCGGTGAAATACGCCGGCGAGGAGCTCAAGAGGCATACCGCCGGATACCAGGAGGCGTTAAAAAGCGCCGCAGCCGAGTTCGAGTATACCCTCCGGCATCAGGAAACCCTGGACAGCCTCGTCTCCGATTACCTCGAGAAGGTGGACAGCGCCGCCGTCAAGTTCCAGAAACATACCTTTGAGTACTGGGAAGCGGTGAAGTATGCGGGCGAGGAGTTCAACAGGCATGCAGCCGAGTACCAGAAGAGATTGGAAGTCGGCGTCCGTGAGAAAAATCCAGGGTACGTGCGGATCCTGGAACGCGCCGCCGCCGAGTACGATAAGCACGTCACCGAATACCAGGAGAACCTGGGGCACGCCGCCGATCAATATCTTAAACGGTATGGGATTGACTTTGTCAACCTCGGCTACCGTCCGGGCGTAGTGGCGATTATAGTAGGAATGGGACGTGAGATACGAGACTTCTACCGCAAGGACTACCAGAACATCAATGTTGACTCTCTCCATATGATGGCCGACGTTCATAACTACGATGACATCGCGACACTCGTGAGTTTTGCGCACGGAACTGCGGTTGAAAGCTGGATCGCCTATGCCGGGGCTCGGTTCGGCCAGCAGATAATAGGCGGGGTGACAGGTGTTGTGGCACCGGATCTTTATCCCTACCTGCAGTCGGGTCAGCTTGCAGGTCTTTTGGGCGGTCTCAAGGGCGCGAGCGAGTATGAATCCCTGATAGAGAAGAAAGGCCTGGCCAGCCGGGGTATGCCTGCACAGTCGACGGCACACATACTGGTTATCCTCCTCATCGTCATAGGAAGCATGGCCGAGTTTGCTCTGGACCTCTCCAAAAGGAGGGAAACGTGAACCTCCCCACTCTTCTCGGCATCTGGATAGCGGCCACGTTGACCATAGCCATCTTCTCCTTCCTGTACCGGGACAATCCACTCTATAAGTTCGCAGAACACCTTTACGTGGGTGTATCGGCCGCGTACTGGGTGATCTTTGCGGCAAAGTTCACCATGCAGGACATGCTCGTGGACGAGTTTGCACGCAACTGGTCGAGCTACGTAAATCAGGGTTCCCGCTCCGGGTTCTGGGAGGCGTGGATACTTGTTATCCCGACCGCCTTGGGATTTCTCATGCTTACCCGGTGGTTCGGCCCCAAGGTTGGATGGCTATCCCGCTGGCCTATTGCGTTCACCATAGGACTCGGTGCAGGCCTGGGTATAACCGGAAGCATCCAGGGTATACTTCTGCCCCAGGTTCAGGCCACCATCCTTCCGCTCTGGACCCCTAATCTATGGGTGATCGTAGCCAACATCTTGTTGTTCGTAGGCGTAATCTCCTCCATCATCTACTTCTACTTCTCTCGCCCTCACAAAGGTCTCCTCGGCGGGGTGTCAAGAGTTGGCATAACCTTCATCATGGTCTCGTTCGGTGCCGCGTTCGGCTACACGGTGATGTCTCGTGTATCGCTTTTAATCGGCAGGCTCTACTTCCTGGTCTACGACTGGATCGTCGGCACGGTGGATTTCTTTAAAACACTCTTATGAGCACCCGTATCCTCTGTCTGTACTCCGGCGGGCTTGACAGCCTTTTGGCGGCGCGGCTGCTCAAGGATGTTGGAGCCGAGGTGCAGGCCGTTCACTTCATAACCCCGTTTACCGGAAGTGCGGAGAGGCTGCGAGGAGAAAGCTATCTTGAGGAGTGGGGCATTAATCTGCGCCGGATAAGGATAACCTTCGAGGAGTTTCGTCCCCTTCTTGAGCACCCTGCACACGGATTCGGCCGCGCGCTCAATCCCTGCATAGACTGCAAGATTCTGTTCCTCCGAAAAGCCAGAGAGATAGCGGATCAAGAAGGCTTCGATGCCGTAGCCACCGGCGAGGTTCTGGGTGAGCGACCGATGAGCCAGAACCGGCGGTCACTTGACGTGATAGAACGCGAGTCCGGATTAGAGGCCAGACTTCTGAGACCGCTTTCCGCCAAACTGCTTCCTCAAACCGAAGTAGAGCGTGCAGGACTTCTGGATAGAGGCAAACTTCTTGACATCCAGGGCCGCGGCAGAAGACCTCAGCTTGCGCTTGCCGAGCGATGGGGCATAACCGAGTTCGCTGCGCCTGCCGGAGGCTGTCTTCTGACCGAACCGCAGTACTCAAACAAGTTGAGAGACTTACTGGATCATCTTAAAGAGGCCACCGATGAAACGGTTGCTCTATTGAAAACAGGCAGGCACTTCCGCTATCCTGCAGGCCCCAAGTTGATAGTAGGACGGGATAAGGAAGAAAACAAAGAACTCCTGCAGCACGGCGGCGAAGGACGCATCTTTTTAGAGGTACGCGGGGTGGGCAGCCCAATAGAATTACTCTTCGCACATAATCCCTCAGAGGAGATACTCACCTGGGCAGCAAAGATAGCTGCCAGATACTCGGACGCCAAAAAAGAACCGCAGGTTACCGTCACCTGGTGGGATAAAAAAGGTATTGAGCGAACCCTGTTCGCGCCTCCTGCAAAGGATTCCGAGCTGGAAGGCTGGCGGCTTTGAAGAAATCATGCGATGTGTTCTATTTCGTCCTTCGCAATTTGCTCCTGTCGCGTATTCTACGAGTGGGGTGTTACAGGATGTGTTACGGGCGGTGTTACGGGTGGTTGACAAACTCAAACTCAAGTGGAGAATAGGGTTATCATGATGCAGGAAAGCTCTTTGCGTAAGGATCTTCCGCCCAGGTTTACGGTCGGTCAGCGTTCGGCTGTGAATCCTGGAAGGCTGTTGGCGCTGGGCTACGTAGCAATGATAGCGGTGGGCACCGGGCTGCTCTCGCTTCCCTTTGCTTCACACGGCTGCTCGGTGATAGATGCACTCTTCACCGCCTCATCGGCCACCTGTGTAACCGGACTCATCGTAAAGGTAACCCCGCACGACTTCACCCTTTTCGGGCAGATCGTGATTCTTATTTTGATCCAGATCGGCGGTCTGGGCTACATGACGCTCTCCTCGGCGTTCTTCTTCCTTCTAGGCCGCCGGGTATCTTTAAGGCAGCGCATGCTAATGAAGGAATCCATCAACTTCCTCAACTACCGCAACCTGAGCCGCTTCGCGTTCACCATCTTCAAGGTAACCGTCATAGTGGAGAGCATCGGTGCGGTAATCCTGGTTGGATGGTTCCGCTTCATGCACGGGATGGGTTGGGGCAAATCTATCTACCACGGTGTATTCCATGCGGTCTCGGCGTTCTGCAACGCCGGGTTCTCGACCTTCCCTGACAACCTGGCCCGGTTCTCGCAAGATCCGGTGGTCGGGCTGCTCATACCCGCCCTGTTCATAACGGGCGGTGTCGGATTCATCGTTATAAGCGACGTGGTCAGGCGCGTCAGGCACGAAACCCTGCGGTTGGCCACCCATACCCGTCTGGTTCTCACGGCCACCGCGGCCCTTATCATAGCCGGCACCCTTTTCGTGCTCATAGCCGAGTGGAACGGGGCGCTGTCCGCTTACCCTCCTCATGTAAAGCTGCTCAACGCATTCTTTACCGCGGTCACCCCGCGAACCGCTGGGTTCAATCTTGTGAGCATCGGGGGGCTGCGTACCTACACCCTGCTTGTATTGATGTTATTCATGTTTATCGGCGCTTCGCCCGGGGGCACCGGAGGAGGTATAAAGACCACGTCCTTCGCGCTCACGTTTGCAGAGATAGGCCGGGTGCTGCGTCGCCGCAGAGAGCTGGTGATGCTGCGCAGAACCGTCAAGCCAGACCAGATTCACCGCGCGACATCACTCGTCATACTGGCAGGATTCGTGGTCTTGACTTCCACTCTTCTGCTCGTAATATTCAAGCGTGGAGATGATGTGATGCGTTGTGCGTTCGAGGCGTTCTCGGCGTTCGGAACGGTTGGAATCTCAACCGGGTCAGTCCTGTCCCCGTACCTTTCGTTTGCCGCCGATCTCGGTGTATGGGGCAAGCTGGTTTTGATCCTGACCATGTTCTCAGGCAGGGTAGGAACCCTTACCATAGGTTCCGCGCTCATGCAAGGCACCAAAGCATCACGCATACGTCCTGCTCAAACCAACATAGTGGTGGGTTAAATGCCTAAGATATTTGCAGTTATCGGTCTCGGCACCTTCGGTTCGGCGGTGGCATTAGAGCTTGCAAAACGCGGCTATGAGGTCTTTGCATGCGATCGGGACCCGGACAAGATAGAAGAACTCGGCTCCGAGCTTGCCAACGCCGTAGAACTGGACGCCACCGATGAGAAATCCCTGCAAGATGCAGGGCTTGACGAGGTTGATACCGCGCTCGTAAGCTTCGGCGACTCGATCGCGGACAGCCTTTTGGTGACCATGTTGCTTAAGGGGCTCGGGGTAGGAGAGGTGGTGGTCAAGGTCGCCGATGAGCGCCATGCAAGGCTCGTGAAACGCATAGGCGCCGATCGCGTTATCTTCCCGGAAAGGGACATGGCGATACGTCTGGTGGAGAACATCCTTTCCCCGGACATCTTCGATTTCATCGAACTCTCGGAAGAATACAGCCTGGTGGAAATCGCAGCCCGAAAGAAAATGTTAGGCCGTAAGCTCGCAGAACTGCACTTAAGAAAACGCTTCGGGGTAAACGTCATAGCGATACGCAGTAAGGTCCCCGTCGTCAACAAGAAGGGCGTGCCGGACATCGAAGAAAAGATAAACATCGCTCCAGGCGCAGAGGACGAGATCCGTGAGGGCGATACGCTTGTGATCCTGGGACGCGATCAAGACATCGAACGGGTTAAAAAGCTCTAGGAAAACTAATGAATGACAACCCCAGGCAGGAACGCTTCAAGGAACTTCTGGAGAAAGCGGAGTTCTACATCCTGAATCAGAAGTACTCCGAGGCCGTAAAGATCCTCAAACAAGCGATAGCCACCGATGAAGAAAGCCCGCACGCGCACTACCTTTACGCCCTTGCCCTGGAAGGCTCCAACGAACAGGAAAAAGCCAAGCAGCACTTCCGTCGGGTCCTGGAACTCGATCCCGAGCATGCCGAGGCGAAAACCCACCTCGACCGACTGATAGGCGAGTAGGTTGGTCCTGCTAAACGCAGGAAGCAGATAAAAAACTGAACGGCTATGGATTTCAGATTCAAAAGTTTCCGTGATCCTCGTGCAACTATCCCGAATGGGATCTGATCGGAGGTGGCGATGACAGTTCGGAAACCTACGTGGGGCAACCAGTTCTATCCGACTGACCCTGCCCAGGCACGTAGGATGTGGGAGGGGTTCTTTGAAAGATGCGAGACACCCAGAATATCCGAACCGATCCGCGCAATACAGATTCCGCATGCAGGCTGGACATATTCCGGCCAGGCGGCAGCCGAAGCGTATAAGCAGTTGGAAAATCGTAACCTAAAGACTGTGGTGATGATAGGCCCCCAGCACCACGTACCCGTGCGCCACATGCAGGTATTCCCGGAAGGGATATGGGAATCGCCCATTGGGAATCTTGAGGTAAACTCAGAGCTTACCGCCCGGTTCCTTGAGTTCGACGATGCGTTCCAGGCCGACATCCCTGCCCACGCAGCCGAGCACTCGCTTGAGGTTCAGATCCCGCCACTTGTCATGGTGCTGCCTGACGTGAAGATAGTGCCGATACTTACGGCACCATACCAACCGAAACATCCGCGTATCCTGTCTGATGCGTTGGCTGAGATAATCGGGGCAAAAAAAGACGTGCTGGTGCTTATTTCGACCGACCTCTACCACGGTGAGTCATATGAAGCGTGCAGAACTACTGATAGTCGAACTATAGAGCTGGTGCAAGCGATGGATGCGAAGGGATTGGAATCTGCTTTGTCAAATGGCAGTGCCGCCGCGTGCGGCGGTGACGGGCTTGCCGCGCTTCTCTACGCGGCCCAAAAGCTTGGGATCAAGAGAGCCAACCTCCTGGCCGCATACAACTCCAACGACGTGACCGGCCAGCGCGGAGGCTACGTGGTCGGCTACTCGGCCTTTGCGTTTACCGCAGGATAGTTCATGTCTGCATCTGAGGAAAAGCTTTCAGCAAAGGAGCGCGCCGAGCTTCTGAGGATCGCCCGGAAGGCCATAAAGGAGAGACTTGAGGGAAAAACCTGGAACCCCGAAGAATCGCTGACCGAGCGATTGGCACGGGTGCAGGGCGCGTTCGTTACCCTGCACGAGCAAGGTCAGCTGCGCGGATGCATAGGCTATATTGTGGGGCTAAAGCCTTTGTATCTAACGATTGCAGAGATGGCTCGCGCCGCGGCGTTTTCAGACCCCAGGTTCATGCCCTTAGGGCCGCAGGAGTTTGCAAAGATTGAGATCGAGATCACCGTTCTCTCGCCATTGCAAAAGATAGATGATCCCGAAAAGGTCGAGGTCGGCAGGCATGGGCTGGTTGTTCGGCGCGGTCAGTATCAAGGGGTGCTTCTCCCCCAGGTTCCGGTGGAAGAGGGCTGGGACCGCGAGACCTTTCTTTCACACACGTGCATGAAAGCGGGTTTGCCCTCAGACTGCTGGCGCGAGGCGGGCACCGAGCTCTTCTGCTTTTCAGGCGAGGT
>DAOVCF010000144.1 GCA_030670165.1 Candidatus Stahliibacteriota bacterium
CTGGTAAAGAGGTGATAGGAACGGAAATAGCCCGGATCTATCCCGAACCGCTCGGAGAGCGAGGCAAGCGCTCTGGCTATCGCTTCGGCTTCGTGATCCTTGCTACGCAAAATCCCTCTCCGTCGTGTTCATGCGGGAAGAGTCTTAATATATTCTTGACCGCAGGGTTAAACTCCTCTCCTCGCCATTCGCTGAATCCGGGTTGGGTGTTCAAGCCTTCAAGATTGATGGGTTCTACTATCGCTTCAGGAAACTTCTTCAAAAGATAACTTACCGTGCCTTCGTTTTCCTCCGGCGCAAACGTGCAGGTTGAGTAGACCATAACACCGCCGGGCTTCAGCGAGTAGTATGCTGACATGATGAGGTTTCGCTGGGTGGCAGATAAACGCTTGATGGCCGACTCGCTCCATATCTCGAGCGTCCTAAAAGAACGGGAAAGGGTTCCTTCCGAGGAGCATGGTGCGTCTATGAGGACCCGGTCGAAACGCTCGGTTGCGATGTAGCCGTATGCCTGACCCGGAAGCCGAGTGACTACGGTATTAAGCACCCCTGAGCGGTCCAGGTTGCCGGTAAGTGAAGGGATGCGCCCCGGGCTTACGTCGTTTGCAACTAAAAGACCGGTATTGCGCATCGCCGCGGCAATCTGGGTGGATTTCGAGCCTGGTGCCGCGGACATGTCTAAGATTTGCTCATGAGGCTGGGGATCGAGCACGGTGACCGGGATGGTGGAGGATGCGTCCTGCGCGTAGATGAGCCCGAGGAAGTGTTCGATAAGATTGCCCAGCTTGAGCCTTTTTTTGACCCGAAAGACAAGTGAATTCCAGCCGCAAGGCTCGGGTTCCAGATGTACCAATGACTCAAGCACTTGTTCTCGACCGCCCTTGAGGGTGTTGATTCGAAAGGCCTGTGAGGGTGGTCGGAGCAATGCCGGAACGAACCGGGAAAGATCAAACCCCATCTCCTCGAAGCGTTCAAGCATCTTTTCTGGAAGCGAATCCCGCGCGGGGCGTCTAGGAGCCAATGCAGACCTCCTCGAGCCAGCGTGAGAGGCGATGCAAAGCCTGATTCTCCTCAGTGTGACCCAGCTTGGAACGCTTGAGTGCGTTGGAGAAGTATGAGATGGTGTGATCGTATGTCTTGCGGTTGACCGGGAAGGGCGTGCCGTCCTTGCCCCCGTGCGCGAATGAAAAGCTTACCGGGTCCTCAAAAGACGGTTTCTCCCCGAAGATGATCTGGGATACGAGTGCCAGGGCGCGGATGGTTGCGGGGCCGACTCCCGGTGATGCAAGTAGATGCTCAAAATCCTGAGGAGGCCTCTCGAAGGTCCTTAAAAAGACCCTGTGGACGCGTCTTGAGTCGAGATCGGAAAACTGAATGCGATGACGCTGTGGGAGTTCAAGACGGCGGATACGGGTGAACTCATTCTGGAAATGACGCGGATCATGTGCGATCTGGATCGATCGTTCCTGGACCCCTATGCTCTTTGAGCTAACCATGTTCAGGACGTCCAGTCCGCGCCTGCCTTCGATGGCCGCGTGGGGGTCTATCACGAACGATGGAAGCTGATCACTGCCCCAGTGATAGCGCCTAGCCCAGCCTGTAGCGGCATTCATCCCCTGATCTATCACCACCCATTGATCGCCCTTGGGGATAAAGAGGAAGAGCTGGTGGTAGACCTGGTAGCCATCCTGCAGACCGGCAGAGTCCACCTTGGCCGACATCCGACTGGTGTAGATGAAGGGATCGGGTGAAAAACCGACGGAGTCGGCGATAGTGCCGATCTCTGAAGGTATCTTCCGCGAGGCCGCACCCTTGCCGCCGACGGCGTAGATTCCCGCATCCGACCCAACATCGACTAAAGCGATCTTTAATGCCCCGCAGGTGGTGGTGGTAAGTCCTGATGAGTGCCAGTCGAACCCTAAAACGCATCCAAGGCTCTGGAACCAGAACGGGTCGGTAAGGCGTTTGAGGAGTTCAGCCGGCCCGTATTCGGTAAGGATGTAGTCGGTAATGACCAGTGCGAGCTTCACCATGCGGTTAAACAGCCAGCGCGGCGCCCGCCCCACGTGCAGAGGCAGATCGGCGGTATGAGGCATTTATCTCTTAGGTATTCCTACGGGCAAAACGTAGAGGGGTATCGTGGACTTATCGAGATCAAGCAGCTTGGAAACCGCCTCATCCGAAAACGCACCTATGGGAACCCCGCCAAGTCCGAGGGCTACCGCCTCCAGAAGGATGTTCTGGGCTGCATGTCCCGCCTCCATCCATACGTAGCGCATCGCCCGCTCGCCGTAGCGCCTGGAGGTACGTTCGGGAACCGCACATAGGACTATCGATGCAGGTGCCTTGCCGACCCATACCTGTCCCAAGCAAGCCACGGTAAGCTCTACGCGTTTATCACCCTTTTTTACAAGGGTAATCTTATGGGCCGCAGGATGATAAAGAAATATGCCTTGTGCGGTAACCAGGTAGGCCTCCAGGGGATAGGTTGCTCCGGCAGATGGCGCGGTGCGGAACCCCCGTGTGGTATCGGTGATCCCCTGCGCGGCCCAGAGAAGGGTCGCGATCTGCTCGGTGGTAAGGGTATCGGAGGTGAAACCGCGAATCGAGCGGCGCGCAGCAAGGCACTCCTCTATCGAGCGGTTCGTTTGCAGAGGCTCAGGCAATTTATACTCCTCGGCCACGTTCCCTCCAGGGCAGGCGGCAAAGAACGCCAATGCCAAGAGTAAGGGATATCTTTTCATCACTCCTCCTGAATTTCATCGCTGCTCCACACATAGATAACGATTGCATTACCTTCTCCGTTCCCTCTCGGATGGATATCGGCGATGCCCCTTAAACCGTTCGCAGTCTCGGTATTCAGATCACCCCGGCCAGGGCGTCGACGAACGCGTCCATCTCCTGCTTGGTGCGCTTCTCCGTAACTGCAATCAGCAAGAGATCTGACCATTCTTCCTTGAATTGACCCAGATCGATGCCTGCGAGGAAGCCTCGTTCAATCATCGCTTCAATAACCTCTCGAGCCGGGCGCTTGGTGCGTAAAACGAACTCTTTGAAAAAGGAACCACGGAACGCAAGCTCGCACCCAGGGAGCTTTTCGATCCTCTCTGAAAGGTAGTGGGACTTCTGCAGGCAGAGGTTAGCCATCTCCTTAAGGCCTTCTTTCCCGATTACCGAGAGGAAGACGGTGGCGGCCAAAGCGCAGAGCGCCTGATTAGTGCAGATGTTTGATGTCGCCTTCTCGCGGCGGATGTGCTGCTCCCGGGTCTGAAGGGTCATGACGAATCCCGGCTTGCCCTCGGCGTCCACGGTGCGGCCTATGATTCGGCCAGGCATGCGCCGGATGTATTCCTTCTTTGCAGTGAATATACCAAGATAAGGGCCGCCGAACCCCTGTGCAAGACCCAGCGATTGGCCCTCTGCCACCGCAATATCGGCACCGTAGGCTCCGGGAGGAGCAAGGATACCGAGTGAGATCGGATCGACCGAAACCACCAAAAATGCACCCGCTGAATGCACCTTGTCTGCAATCTCGTAGACCGATTCCAGCAGCCCGAAGAAGTTGGGGTGTGAGAGCACCACAGCCGCTACCTCGTCAGAGAGGAGATTATCCAAAGCCGAGACGTCCAGAACCCCGTCTGCAGTTGGGATCGTATCGATTGGGACGCCAAGCCCCTCGGAATAGGTACGCATCACCCGGGTGTAGTAAGGATGCAGGGTCTCGGCTACCAGGACCTTTTTACGCAGGGTAAGATCGCGCGCCATGTGAACAGCCTCGCCCAGGGCCGATGCGCCGTCGTATACAGATGCGTTGGAGACGTCCATGTCGAAAAGCTCCGAGATCAGGGACTGGTACTCGTAGATGGTGGCAAGGGTACCCTGACTGACCTCTGGCTGATATGGTGTGTAGGCGGTGTAGAACTCTGGGCGGGAGATAACGAAGTTCACGAGTGCGGGGATGACGTGATCGTATGCCCCGCCGCCTAAAAAGCTCACCAATCGGCTGGGATCGTAGTTCGAACCGGCCATGCGAGTAAGCTTGAGTTTGATCTCGTACTCGGATAACGCAGGCGGAAGATTCAGCTCGCCCTTAACCCGCAGCTCTTCAGGGATGGCCTCAAGAAGATCTTCAAAGCTCTGCACCCCGATGCGCTCTAGCATCCGCCGGACGTCTTCAGGGGTGTTTGAGGTATAGGAAGCCATCAATGCCCTTCCGTGGCCAGAAACTCCTTGTAGGCGGCGGCATCCATGAGATTCTCGACTTCACCGGGATCTGCAAGCTCCAGCTTGGCGATCCAGCCCTCGCCGTAGGGATCGGAGTTGATGGTTTCGGGAGCGGAAGAGAGTTTATCGTTAACTTCAGCGATCTTGCCTGAAACCGGTGAGTATAGATCGGAGACCGCCTTCACCGCCTCGATTACACCGATGGAATCCTCTGCTTTGACCGACGCCCCTACCTTGGGCAGCTCGACCATCACTATATCGGAAAGCTCTCCCTGGGCAAAATCGGTTATCCCTATTGTCGCCACCGACCCTTCCAATTTTACCCACTCGTGGGTCTTGGAGTATCTCAGTTCTTCAGGCACGTTGGCCATGGTTCCTCCTATCTTGCAATCTTCTAATCTTGCAATCTTTGAATCTTCTAATCCTCAAATCCCCTACTTATGCGACGCTTCCTTGTAGAACGGCGGCTTAATGATAACTACGGCAACATCGCCGCGATGGGTGCGGATTTTAAGCTCGGTGCCCGATTTGGTGAACCCACGCTTAACGTAACCCAGGGCAATGCCCTTGCGAAGAGAGGGAGAGAAGGTGCCAGAGGTTACTTCTCCCAGCTCCTCGCCGTCGGAAACGATCACGTCGTGGGGACGAGGGATTCCTGATCCCTGGACTTCCAGGCACACCAGTCGGCGGGATGGCTTTTCTTCTTTCACTTTAAGTAATACGTCGCGGGCTATAAAATCGGGCTTGTCGAACTTCACCACCCAGCCCAGCCCGGCCTCGATGGGATTTGTTCGCTTATCTATGTCGTTGCCGTATAAAGCGTACTTCATTTCGAGTCTGAGGGTATCGCGCGCACCCAGTCCGATGGGACCGATGCCTTCATCGGCGCCCGCCTCGAACAGCTTATCCCAGATAAGATTTGCCTTCTCGGCAGGGAAGTAGAGCTCGAACCCGTCCTCGCCGGTGTAGCCGGTGCGGGAGATAAACATCTTGACTCTCGCGAGCTCCGTCTCAAGGCCGCGGTAGAAACCGATAGATGCCAGGTCTGCGGATGTAAG
>DAOVCF010000054.1 GCA_030670165.1 Candidatus Stahliibacteriota bacterium
AATCTCAGCCAGCCTGCGAACGCGGTGTCGCCCCGGATGCGCTCGCACGGAGCCACGATTACTGCTTGACCCTGAGGTTTCAAGACCCTCGCCATCTCCCCTATCGCTCTTGCAGGATCGGGTAGGTGCTCAAGGAGGTGAACGCAGAGTATTCGATCAAAGGATTCGTTCGGGAATGGCAAATCGCTTGCGTCGGCTTCGAGGAGATTGACAGGTGAACCGGTGCGTTTAGCAGTCTCGATCGCATCGTGATCGGCGTCCACCCCCCATAGATCAATCCCTTTTCCAGCATAGCCTTCGATTCGGTAACCTGAAGAGCAACCTACCTCCAATAGCTTTTCACCGGGTTGGGGATCAAGCAGCTTATCAACCATTCTCGCCTCGGCCACACCCCAGGGAAGGAACTCAACCCCTTTCCTGCGCAGACGATGGACTGAAGACATAGGTAATTGTACACCTCACCTTTCACTTAGCAACTTGACAGTCAACGGTTAGAGGATAATCACTCCGTCTAAAGGAACCACTCCACACTTACCAAGAAGGTGGCGCTCATAAGGTAACCCGTAACACACCCGTAACCCCCCTTACCTCCTTAGGATACAGGAACAGCTTGACAACCGCTCTTTTTGAATTAGTATCTAATCCAAATAATCAAAGGAGTAAGCTTGAAATATCTCACAGCCTCAGTGTTAATTCTGGCCATAGTACCTGCTGTATTGATTGCAGGCACGAATCCTTCAACTGTCAACATCGATAACCTTGAGCAATATGCACATGGGTATATCACCGTCCGCTTTGCCGACGGCGTGGATCTCGATGGGATACAATCCGCGCTCGCTGTCACCGGAGCGGTAGAGGTTCACAGGATCGAACAACTCAACGCCATCCAGCTCACCATCCCGGATGAAGCGGACATTCGAGATGCGCTCAGCTACTACGAGTCGCGCCCGGATGTTCTCTACGCCCAGCCGGTAGCTATCCGCCGGGTGCTCTGGACCCCGAACGATCCACTTTTCCCCCGGCAGTGGCATTTTGACGCCAGCCATATCAACATGCCTGCGGCTTGGAACAAGGAGAAAGGGTCGTCTACAGTAATCGTTGCAATCGTTGATACCGGAATCGCCTACGAGGAGTATCCTATCCCTGAATACGAAGCGGATGAGGTTATATCCGATGACGACTACTACCACATGGCCCCGGATTTCACAGCTTCCCAGTTTGTTGCTGGATATGACGTCATCCACGACGACGGGCACCCGAACGATCAGTACGGGCACGGCACTCACGTAGCAGGAACAGTGGCGCAGGCCACCAACAACGGGATCGGCACCGCCGGTATGGCACCGGACTGCAAGCTTATGCCGGTCCAGGTAATGAATTACACCGGCTCAGGATACGACTTCTGGATTGCCGAAGGAATCACCTGGGCCGCTGATCACGGAGCCGACGTCATCAACCTCAGCCTCGGCGGCCCGCCTGGCCAGTCCTCGGAGATCGAACACGACGCCATCATCTACGCTCACAATAAAGGAGTCGTCATTGTCGCCTCCGCAGGCAACAGGCGCGTCGGCATACTAAGCTACCCTGCGGCCTTTGAGGAGTGCATTGCGGTTGCCGCCACCGACTACCGTGACTTACGCGCCGTCTATTCCCAATACGGAACAGGCCTTGACATCTCCGCACCTGGCGGCGACGTCTACGAGGATAGAAACAGCGACGGCTACCCTGACGGTGTGCTTCAGTGCACCTACTTGGAGTTCGCAGACCCATATCATGGCAAGCTAGCCAAGGTTGACGAGTTTGCATATCATTTCTGGCAGGGCACCTCGATGGCTGCTCCGCACGTCTCAGGCATGGCGGCGCTTTTGATCAGCCACGGAATCACCGGGGTAGATAACGTAAAGAACGCCATCTACACCACAGCCCGCGATCTCGGCACTTCCGGCTACGACAAGGTCTACGGCTGGGGTATGATTGATCCTGCAGCGGCACTTGACTACGTCCCTGTCGCCGTTCATGAAGAATCGGCACCGGCAAGCATCTCATACTCCTCTCCTGGTTTCTTCTCGAACTCAACCCGGATTAACTACACTCTTCCTGCGGATGGTCAGGTAACCCTTACCGTCTGGGACGCCGGCGGCAGGCGGGTCAGAACCCTTGTTGATTCCCATCAGGCTTCGGGTGAGCACTCGATCCAATGGGACGGCACCGACGATAACGGACGCCCCTTATCTCGAGGCGCCTACTTCTGCCGGATTAATACCTCCGGATCCACACTTACTCAAAAGATGGTGCTTGTTAGGTAGGTAAGGCTAGTGAGAAGGATTGAACCTTAAGGAAAAGTCGTTACCGAATTTCGCACCGGCACTTGTCATATTGGTTCTTTTCGTTCTTTCAGGTCTTTACGCCGAACCTGTTGACCTGGAGACCGCAGGAAAAGTTGCTGGATCCCAAACACTGATCATCAACAATCGGCTTACTACTCCAGATTACCTCTACTTAGATTATACGATCTCTACCGATGTGCCTAAGCCGCTTTACGATGATGCTGGAGAAAAGATATTAGCCTACGTGTTCGAACTTGAGCCCCATGGGTTCGTGGTGGTGACCGCGGACGATGACCTTGTGCCGATCGTCGCCTACTCCGAGCTAGGCTCTTTCCCTTGGGAGGAACACCCGGAGAATATTTTGCTCAACATGCTGCGTGAAGATTTGAAGCTGCGCTTGGAAGCGGTGGAGTTGACGGATGCGGGAAGGGTCGAAAGATATCAACAGGAATGGGAAGGGCTTATTGCCGGTGATCCGGAGTACCTCGATCCCGGAGATTCGTGGCCCCCTTTAGGCTCAACCTGGACCGGCGGCTGGGTCGAAACCGCCTGGCGTCAGGGATCACCTTACAACGATTCATGTCCTATCGATCCTGAAACCGGAGAGCGCTGCGTAGTTGGATGTACAGGTACCGCCATGGCTCAAATTATTAACTACTGGCAGTACCCGAATTATGTGACCTTTACCGAAGATGACAACTATACAACCAGAACAAGGTGCATCGAAGTATACGCGCCGGATGCAAGCATCGCAAACATTGATTATAATGACGGAGACCCTGATTCCTCTACATGTGCAGCAATCTCATATGCTTGCGGAGTTGGATCAAAAATGAACTATACCAGCGGTGGCTCCGGCGCCTACTTCGAAGACACATGGACTTCGTTCTTGAAACATTTCAAATATCTACACGCTGAATGTATGTCTGTTTGGGATACACTCAACGGTGATACTGTGAAATTCTACGGAACCCTCGAAGCGAACATCAAGGACTCAATGCCTGCGATGCTCGCAATCTGTGATCAAAACTATGAAGGACATCATGCAATAATCTGTGATGGTTTTCGGGAAACTTCCAATAGTTTCGAATGGCATCTCAACTTCGGCTGGGGGGAGTACTACCAACCTTTTCCGAATTGCTGGTATAAACTCCCTGAAGGAATGCCTTATGGATATTCTGTAGTTATCGATGGGATATTAAGCATCGAGCCGCCGACAAGGTACGTTACAGAGCCGATTGAACAAGCCCAGGTGCTGTCCTGTTCCCCCAACCCTTTCCGTGAGTATGTAAGGATTCTCTTTACTCTGCCTGAGGCAGGACAGGCTAGGGTTAACGTGTACGACTTAACCGGCCGGTGCGTGCGCAATCTATTAAATCAGACATACGCTCAAGGCTTTCAAAGCGTTACATGGAACGGCAAAGATGAGGAAGGCGAATATGTAAATCCCGGAGTCTACTTCATCAGAATAGATACCAGAACCTCCGCCCTTAGCCAAAAGGTTGTATTCTACAGACTAACATCCACCATAGACACCTTTTGGTAAAAAGAGGATCACTTTCCACTCATGTCCAAACCTTGACATGGGCGCTCTCTTTCGGTAAGATAGCAGACACATTTAAGAATTGGAGCGAAGATGACAAAGATGAAAGCGGTGGTTAAGGTGAAGCCTGAGAGAGGCGGTGCGGAGTTCGCCGACGTTGATATACCTACTATAGGGCAGGATGAGGTATTGGTTCGTGTCCAGGCGACCTCTATATGCGGAACCGACGTGCACATATACGAGTGGAACCCCTGGGCGCAGCGAAGGATAGGGGAAAAGCGCCTGCCCCAGATTTTAGGGCACGAGGTGGCAGGCGAGGTGGTCGAGGTAGGCGAGTTTGTTAAGAATATAAAGAAGGGCGATTACGTATCATCAGAGACCCATATCTACGATCCGGGCGATTTAACCTCGCTCTTGGGTCAGCGAAACGTAGGCGAACACATGCAGATTTTGGGTGTTGACCGCGACGGGGTGTTTGCAGAGTACGTAATGGTGCCGGAACGGGTCTGCTGGATAAACGACCGCTCGATACCGCCGGAGTTTGCAAGCGTGCAGGAACCTTTGGGCAACGGGGTTTATGCTGTTCTTGGCGAGGATGCCGACGTTGCAGGCAAGAGCATGGTTATCGTTGGCGACGGTCCCACCGCTTTGTTCGCAACCGGGGTAGCCAGAGCCGCAGGTGTAGCAAAGATCATTCTGGTTGGATATTCGGACTTCAATATGGAGATAGCCCACAGGATGGGAGCGGATTATCTTCTGGACATCAAGAAGACGTCTCTTGAGGAGCGCCATCAGTTCGTTCTTGAACAGACCGCAGGCTACGGGGTGGATATATCGCTTGAGATGGTTGGCGGCGAGGTGCCCGTAAGGGAGGCGTTTGCCCATCTTCGCAAGGGCGGACGGCTTACCGCCTTCGGGATAGCTGCAGAGCCAAAGGTGCCCATAGACTACAACAACGGCATCGTATTCAAGGGAGCGCAGATCCACGGGATCAGCGGCCGCAAGCTGTTCGACACCTGGTATCGGATGCGGGGGCTCCTGGCAAACAAGCGGCTGGACATCTCGCCGGTTGTGACCCATGTTCTGGCGCTTGATGATTTTGAAAAAGGCTTCGAGATGCTTCTTGCAGAACCGCGCCTGGCGGCAAAGATAGTGCTTTTCCCTGATAAGGGTGAGCTTGCCGCGGCCAAGGAACGATTGGCTGAGAAGCGCAACATGCCTGCGGCGGATTAGGAAATTGAAAGAGCCATTTGTAAACGGCTACCATTATTTTCCCCTCCCCCTTGATCCCCCTCCACAAGGGAGGGGGAAATGGCAGGGAATCCTCCACTAAGGAGGAGGAAATAAAAGAGGATGTTATCAACGTAGTCTTTCCTCTCCTGGTGGGATGGGGAAAGTAAAAAAGGAGTTTATGAAAAGAAGCTTGACACCCACTGCCCGAAGTCTTAGAAAGCGCATGTCTGACGCTGAGATTAAACTCTGGAAATACTTGAGTCGAAAACAACTAGGCGTAATCTTCAGACGGCAATACCCTATAGGGGAATACATTGTTGATTTTGTCTCGTTCGATGCTAAGGTAGTTATTGAAGTTGACGGCGGTCAGCACGCCGATTCTAAAACCGACAAATCCAGAGACGAATGGTTTGCTTCTCAAGGCTTTAAGGTGCTTCGATTCTGGAATAACGATGTTCTCAGAAACATTGAGGAAGTGATAGAGGCAATAAGCAAAGCGGTTTCCCCTTCCCTGGTGGAAGGGGTCGGTGGCTCGAAGAGACACCGGGGGAAGGGGACCAATAAGATTAATTATTTGTATCGTGAACTGAATCCCTAAGGAGGAAAGAAGTAAATGAGCAACATCGGCAACTACGAAGAACGCTACAAAACCTTCGACTGGTCCCAGGCTAAAGAGCACCTGGGATTCAAAGAAGGCGATTTCTTAAACATAGGCTACTACTGCTCGGATAGGATTTGCGAGCAAGGGAAAGCGGATAAGCTGGCCCTCATCTGGGAAGGCCCCGACGGCACCCTCAAGCGCTACACCTTTGCGGACATCCGCGTCCTTTCCAACACATACGCCAAGTTCTTGAAAGACTTAGGCGTCGAGAAAGGCGACCGGGTGTGCATCTTTATGGACAGGATACCTGACCTCTACATCTCGCTGCTGGGGATCCTCAAGCTCGGAGCCATCGCTCAGCCTCTCTTCTCCGCGTTCGGGCCGGAGTCCTTGATTACCCGTCTTGCCAACGCCGAGACCAAGGTAGTCTTGACCACGCGCAAGCACGTATCCAAGGTTCGTAAGATAAAGGCCGATCTGCCCGCCTTAAAACATATCGTCATCGTGGAGGGTGAGCCCAAAAAGATGGGCGAAGGTGAGATGTTATTTAACCTTGAGGCGGCTGAAAAGGTTGAGGAATTCACTAGCTTTGCCGCCGATCTCGAGACTCCCTCCCTCTTACACTACACCTCAGGCACCACCGGCCCTCCCAAGGGTGCCTTGCACGTGCACTCTGCAATCTTCGCCCAGGCTATTACCACGCGCTGGGTGCTTGATTTAAACGACTCGGACATCTACTGGTGCACCGCCGATCCGGGCTGGGTCACCGGAACCTCATACGGGATCATCGGCCCCTGGTCTTTAGGTATCACCCAGGTGGTGCTCGACGCGGGCTTCACCGCCGAGCGCTGGTATAAGTTTATTCAAGACCACAAGGTGACCGTGTGGTACTCCGCCCCGACCGCGATCCGGATGCTGATGAAACAAGGCACGGAGATAATCAAGCGCTATGACCTTTCTTCTCTCCGACATCTCTGCAGCGTTGGCGAACCGCTCAACGCCGAGGCGGTGCACTGGTCTCGGCAAGCCTACGGCCTACCCTTCAACGATAACTTCTGGCAGACCGAGACCGGCTCTATCGTCATCTCAAACTACCCTGGGATGGAGATAAAGCCCGGCTCCATGGGCAAACCCTTCCCCGGAATTACGGCGACGGTGCTTGATCTCAAGACCCACGAGCCTGTCACCGAACCTGGCAAGGTCGGGCTGATCGCCTTGAAACCGGGCTGGCCATCCATGTTCCGTCAATACTGGAGGAACGAAGAGGTCTACAAATCCAAGTTCGACAAGGGCTGGTACATCTGCGGGGACCGGGCCTCGATCGATACCGACGGCTACTACTGGTTCGTGGGTAGAGACGACGACGTGATCAACACCGGCGGGCATCTGGTCGGGCCGTTTGAGATCGAATCCGCACTTCTTGAGCATCCTGCGGTGGCAGAATCCGCGGCGGTGGGCAAGCCTGATGAGGTCAACATGGAGGTTGTGAAGGCGTTCGTGGCATTAAAGCCCGGTTTCGAACCGTCAGACGACCTCGAGCTCAATATCATGAACTTCATCCGCAAGCGGCTCTCGCCGTTGGCGATGCCGCAGGAAATTGAATTCGTCGCCTCGCTTCCCAAAACCCGCTCAGGCAAGATAATGCGTCGTGTCTTACGCGCCAAGGAATGGGGCGAGCCTGTCGGCGACCTCTCGACGCTGGAGAACGACTAAGTCACCTGAAATTCTTAACTTACAATAAATGAAGGGGCCGGTTTTTAAACCGGCCCTTACCATTTTCCAAGCCGGGGAGCGTACTTTTCGCGGCATTATTTTTGCTAAAACTTGGCACCAACTCGTCACAAAAAAGGTGGTCAAAAGGTGGACAAAAACTGGACAAAAGGTGGACAAAAGTTGGACAAAATGGGCGATTTTGGGGTATTTTTGAGGAATGGAACTACGCCGGAGAATGACTAAACCGCAGATTCCACCGATTAAATCCTGAACCCTAAGGTGGGGGTGACTCACCCTCCCCTCTAGTCCCCTCCCATCGAGGGAGGGGAAGTAACTTTCAGCTTCCTTGCATCTTATAGATATTCCCATAAACTTACACAAATCAATCTACCATCAAGGAGGAGAAATGTTCAAGGCAAAACAATTACTTGGCACCCTTTTACTCGGCACGCTGCTGATCGCGGCACCTGCGGCAGCTGATACGGATACTGAGGACCTCGGAAAATCACTGGGGCTTGAGTTCGCGCCGGGGATGATGGGCAGCCTTTCGTTCATGCAGGCGGGCGTCACGCTGCCCACCCTTGGCTCCTCGTTCCAGATCGGAATCAAGGGCAGGATGTGCAGTTCCCTGACCTGGGCCACGTTCATCGATCAGGAGACCGGCGAGCAAGCGTCGTTTCACCCTGTGACGGCGGCGGGCGTCATCAGCTTCGGCGGATCAGGACCCATCCTGCACGGTGCCGTTCGTCCATATGGAGCCACCGATATCCTGCTGGGCTATACCTTCACTCCCTACGACAACCTGATCTACGGCACCGGCAACCTGGTTGGGCCCAACCTTACCTTTGGGGTGTTCGGTTACTTCGGGCTCGAGCTATTTACCTCCGATCGCATGGCAGTATTCCTGGACGCTGGCGGCGGGTTCAAGATGCTGAAGCCCGAAGACAGTGAGAACATCTACGCCATCGCGGCAAGCTGGCTTGGCTCGGGCTTCGGCATCAAGATGGGGATAAGGTTTTATCCATAAACTCACCCCACAAAATCGCTGTGCGCTTTTGCGGGGACCCCGAAAAGAATAAGTATGGAGTGCAACGACCATGTCGTTGCCGCGACAACGCGGTTGTCGCACTCCAAAAGGAAATTATCTCACTAAAATCACCTTGTGAGTGGTAGCTGACGCGTCACCCTCAATCCTGATGAAATACACGCCGGCCCCGTGACCCTCGCCCCAATAGATTGTGCCAGATGTCTGGGTTGAGTGCAGTTCGTCAACCTTCTGGCCGGACGCGTCGTAGACCTGAAGCGTCAAAGACGGCGACGACTCGTTGAACATCAGCACAATTTCACGACCTACCGGAACCAGCACCTGCCAGTCTTGTGTTTCGGGTTGTGTTACGGGTTCCTCAACAGCCAAAAGCCCAAGGGAATCGGTTTTAAGAAGGTAGAGATCACTATCCCTCATACCTGCGAATATGTATCCTTTATCAGTGGTCTCTTGTACAAAATGGCTGAAAGATTTATCTCCTAAATAACGATCCCATTCAATATTTCCCCCCTCATCAAACTTAATTATAAATCGATGACCTGAAGAAACAATACACCCGCCGTCTTCAGTAACATCAACTGATGAAGGATAAAGAGAAGTAAGCTGAAATCCATTCACACTATAATTGCTTATCCATAACTCGTTTCCCAATGAATCAATTTTGCATGCGAACACGAATGTTTCTTCGAAATCACCGTAATAATCATATAATTCACTCCTTCCACTGACCACAAAACAACCTTCATGTGTTTCTTTAACAGAGTGGCCTTCGTCATGAGGTAGAGCGTAACCACCAATATCAGGGTTATTGTACGTATAAGTCCATACCGAATCACCTAAAGAATCAGTTTTTATGAGAAAAAGATCATAAGTCTCGTAGCCTTCGACACCGGAGGCTATAATGTATCCCCCATCGGTTGTTTCTTCAACCCAATAGCCCCTTGAAGCATTCTGAGTGTATGTTTTAGTCCAAAGAGTATCACCCTCTTGGTTTATTTTAAGCAACCAAACTTGTCCATCGGAATTTGGTTGACTCTTCATCCCTGTAATTACAAAATGACCATCGTTAGTTTCACAAATGTACCTTCCCTCGTCACCATACATACCTCCATAATTCCTGGACCACAAAATCTCCCCTAGTGAATCTGTTCTAATTATCCATAAGTCGGCTTCGGAAGAATATATATTAGTGGCATTCATAAACCCGGTTATTAGAAAATCGCCGCCCTGAGTTTGTATGACAGAATAACCTATGTCCCATAAATCACCCCCATATGTTTTAGACCATATTGTATCACCAAACTCATCAGTTTTAATTAACCAGATATCACCTTTCTTCTCCTCTGTGCGTATTTCTCCAAGTATTATGTAACCGCCATCTGATGTTTGCCTTACACAACGAGCTAATTCTATTGCCTTCCCTCCATACGTTCTCCACCAGCCGGCGGTTAGGGTTATTGTGAGGGATAGCAGGATTAAGGTGAACTTCTTCACGATTTCCTCCCGATCATTTCACCCCACACGTTCACTTCGCATCGCTTCGTGTCCGTGCGGGGACCCCGAGGGGTTCGTTTGTATTATGTGTTAATATAGGCCAAAGTTAGGGCGTGTCAACCCCTTTTAGTCATCGTGAGGATGTCGTAGACATCCGTGACGATCTCATAGCACCGCATTGCAGTATGAGATTGCCGCGTCCTTCAGACCTTCGGTCTTCAGTCCTCGCAATGACACCCTCCCCCCTACCCTATGGGATACAGTAAAATTAGTATCCCAAGGGGCACACTGTCCACTAAGGGAGGGGGAATTTAAACCCCACGACCGCACTGCGTGCGCTCGCGGGGACCCCGAAGGGAACAATCCCTCACCCCTAACCCCTCTCCCAAAGGGAGAGGG